>JAYUHT010000540.1:0-8949 GCA_043766725.1 Burkholderiales bacterium
AGCACCGCCTGCTGGTGGTCTTCACGCGTCATGTCGATGAAGTCGGCAATGATGATGCCGCCCAGGTTGCGCAGGCGCAGCTGGCGCGCCACGGCGCCCGCGGCCTCGAGGTTGGTCTTGAAGATGGTGTCGTCGAAATTGCGCGCACCCACGAAGCCGCCGGTGTTCACGTCTACCGTTGTGAGTGCTTCGGTCTGGTCGATGATCAAGTAGCCACCTGACTTCAATTCCACGCGCCGCGCCAGCGCGCGCGCCAGGTCTTCTTCAATGCCGAACAGGTCGAAGATCGGCCGCTCGCCGCGGTAGTGGTCGAGCTTGGCCACGGCGCCGGGCATGTAGGTCTCGCCAAACGTCTTCAGCAGCTCGAACTGCATCCTTGAATCGATGCGAATGGTTTGCGTGGCCTCAACGCTCATGTCGCGCAGCACGCGCTCGGCCAGGCTCAGGTCTTGGTGCAGCAAGGTGCCGGGCGGCGAGGTCAGCGCGCGTTCCCGGATGCGCGCCCAGGTCTTGCGCAAGTAGGCAATGTCTTCACCCAGCTCGGCGTCGCTGGCTTCCTCGGCGTTGGTGCGCAGGATGAAGCCGCCTCCACCATCGGCGGCCAGCACCTGCATGCGCGCGCGCAGTTGTTCGCGCAGCTCGGCCGAGCCGATCTTCTGGCTGATGCCGATGTGCTTGTCGTGCGGCAAGAAGACCAGCATGCGCCCGGCAATCGACACCTGCGCCGACAAGCGCGCGCCCTTGGTGCCGATGGCGTCCTTGATCACCTGCACCGTGATCGCCTGGCCTTCGAAGACCTGGCGTTCAATCGGCAGCAGTGGCTCAGTTCGACCGTTAGGCGGTGGGTTCAGGTCGGCGACGTGCAAAAAGGCCGCACGATCCAGGCCGATGTCGATGAACGCGCTTTGCATGCCGGGCAACACGCGCGCCACCTTGCCCAGGTAGACGTTGCCCACCAGCCCGCGCTCGAGCGTGCGTTCGATGTGCAGCTCTTGCACGGCGCCGTTTTCGACGATCGCCACCCGCGTTTCCTGCGGGGCCCAGTTGATGAGGATTTCTTGTGCTGCCACGTTGTGATCCTGCTCAGAGCGCCAGTTCAACGCCCGCCTTGAGCAGCAGCTGCGTGGTCTCGTAAAGGGGCAAACCCATGATACCGGGGTGACTGCCTTCGATGCACTCGACCCACCCCGCCAGCGGGCCCTGGATGGCATACGCACCAGCCTTGCCGACGGGCTCGCCACTGTCCACGTAAGCCCGGATGGTGGTGGCCGGCAGCGGCGCAAAGCGCACGCGTGACACGCTGGTGGCATGCCAGACATGCCGGCCCGAAGCCAGCGCCACGCAGCTCAGCACGCGGTGCGTGCGGCCTGACAAGGCTTGCAACGAAGCCACAGCGTGGGCCGCATCTTGCGGTTTGCCCAGCATGCGCCGGCCCAGCGCCACGGTGGTGTCGGCGCACAGGATGGGCGCGGCGGGCAGCTTGCGGCGCTTGGCGCGCGCCACGGCCGCATGCAGTTTGAGCAGCGTCACGCGTTGCACATAGGCCAGCGGCAACTCATTGGGCAGCGCCGCTTCAAGCGCTTCGGCGTCTTCGTTTTCATCGGGCAACAGCAACGCATGGCGCACGCCGATCTGCGCCAACAGTTGCGCGCGGCGCGGGCTTTGCGAGGCCAGGTAGATGAAGGCGTGTTGCTTCATCTGTGGGTGCGCTCACTCACGGTGGTACGGGTGGCCGATGGTCACCGTCCAGGCGCGGTACAAGGCCTCGGCCAGCACCACGCGGGCCAGAGCGTGCGGCAGTGTCAGGTTCGACAGGCGCAAGCGCTCGTTGGCGCTGTCCTTCAGTGCCGGGTCCAGCCCATCGGGCCCGCCGATCAGGCACACCACGTCGCTGCCCAGGCCTTCCCAATGGCGCAGCCGTTCGGCCAGTTGCGCGGTGGTGTGCGCCGTGCCTCTTTCATCGAGCACCACGCGCCAGGCGCCGCGCGGAATTTGGGCTTCGATGCGGCCGCGCTCCAGCGCCATGCACTGCGCCGCGGTGCGCCCGCTGCTGCGGGGCTCGGTCTTGATTTCACGCAGCTCCAGCCGCGCTTCGGGGGGCATGCGGCGCGCAAACTCGGCCCACGCTGCGCTGGCCCAGGCCGGCATGCGCTGGCCCACGGCCAGCACCAGCAGGCGCATTCAACGCGCCCCGGGTCTGCGCGGCCGCGCCGGGGCGCGCTTGGCGCCCGGAGTCTTGGCGCTGGCCGTCTTGCGTGCGGGGCTCTTGCGGGCCATCGTCTTGCCGGCGCTGGTTTTACCGGCAGTGGCCTTGTGCGCCGGGGTCTTGCGGGTGGGTGCTTGGGCCACCACCCTGGGCGCCGCTGGCTTCTTGGCCACGGCCTTGCGCGGTGCCGGCGTGGCCTTGGCCTTGGCCGGCGCACGCCGCACAGGCGCAGGTTCTTCGGCTTTGGGCAGGGCCGAACTGGT
This sequence comes from Burkholderiales bacterium, assembly GCA_043766725.1. Taxonomy (GTDB): domain Bacteria; phylum Pseudomonadota; class Gammaproteobacteria; order Burkholderiales; family Burkholderiaceae_C; genus Rubrivivax. The sequence goes on from JAYUHT010000540.1 coordinate 2,470, forward strand.
GTCGCCCATTTTCATGACCACCTTCTTGCCACCCCACAACTCCTCAAGGTGGTAGTACTCGCGGATGGTGGGTTGCATGATGTGCACCACCGCGGCGCCGCAGTCGACGATGATCCATTCACCGTTGTCCTGGCCCTCGGTGCGCAGCACTTGCAGGCCGCGCTTTTTCACGGTGGTGATGACGCTGCTGGCCAGCGCCTTGGTCTGCCGGTTGCTGGTGCCCGAGGCCACGATCACGCGCTCGAACAGCGGCGACAAATGCTCGGTGTTGAAGATAACGATTTGCTGGGCCTTGACGTCTTCCAGCCCATCGACGATGGCGCGTTGCAGTTTGCGAATGTCCATTCAACTCCGTGATGTCGCCAGGTAGAGGCGCTGTTGGGAAATGTAGTGTGCCACCGCCGGGCCTACCCACGGCGTCAGCTCTTCGCCGCGCGCGGCGTGCTCGCGCACGAGGGTGGAGCTGATGGGCCATTCGGGCAACGGCAAGGTGTGCATGCGATGCGGCGGCAGCGCGGCGCTCGCGCGCGGCGCCTGGCCGGCACGGGCGGCCACCGCCAGCGTCACGTTGCGCAGCAGTTCTTCGTGCCGCACCCAGGTGTCAAAGCGCGCGTACTGGTCTTGGCCGATGATGAGAAACAGCTCCGCGTCGGGCGCTTGCGCGCGCAGTTCGAGCACGCTGTCGATGGTGAAAGTTTGGCCTGCGCGTTGCAGCTCGCGGGCATCGGCGTGCATGTCGGCGTGCCCTTCAATCAGCAGCGCCACCATCGCCAGGCGCTGCTCGGCGCCGGCCACCACACGGCCGGCCTTTTGCCACGGTGCGGCAGCCACCAGCCAGTGCACGCGGCTCAATGCCAGCGTGGTGAGCGCCAGTTCAGCCAGCGCCAGGTGGGCAAGGTGCGGCGGGTCGAAGCTGCCGCCGAGCAGGCCGATGCGTGGCGGCGCGGTGGCGCTCAAACCGCACCAAGCCAATCCCGCGGGCGCAGGAAATCGGTGTAAAGCCGCGCCTCTTCGCTGCCCGGTTCGGGCTGCCAGGCATAGCGCCACTTCACGATGGGCGGCATGGACATGAGGATGCTTTCGGTGCGCCCGCCCGATTGCAGGCCGAAGTGGGTGCCGCGGTCGAACACCAGGTTGAACTCGACATAGCGGCCCCTTCGATAGGCCTGGAAGTCGCGCTCGCGTTCACCATAGGCCATGGCTCGGCGGCGCTGCACGATGGGCAGGTAGGCGCCCAGGAAGCCATCACCCACTTGCTGGATCATGGCCAGGCCGGTGTCGAAATCGTCGGCTGAAAAATCGTCGAAGAAGATGCCGCCCACGCCGCGCGGCTCGTTGCGGTGCTTGAGAAAAAAGTACTCGTCGCACCAGGCCTTGAAGCGCGGATAGTGATCTGTACCGTTAAGTTGCACGGCCTGGCGGCAAGCGCGGTGGAAGTGCCGCGCATCGTCTTCAAAGCCGTAGTAGGGCGTCAGATCCATGCCGCCGCCGAACCAGCACACCGGTGCGCGCCCCGCAGGCAGCGCGGCGAAGCAGCGCACGTTAAGGTGCACGGTGGGCACGCATGGGTTGAGCGGGTGCAGCACGAGCGAGACGCCCAAGGCCTCAAACGCTGCGCCGGCCAACTCAGGTCGTTGCTGCGTGGCCGAAGGCGGCAGGTTGGCGCCTTGCACATGCGAAAAATTGCAGCCGCCGCGTTCGAACACCTGGCCTTGCTCGACCAGCCGCGTGAGGCCGTCGCCCTGCAGGCTTCCGCCAGGCGGGCGCTGCCAGCCGTCGCTCAAAAAAGGTTGGCTCTCCTGGGCTTGCAAGGCGGCCACGATACTGACCTGCAAGGCTAACAAATAGCTGCGTACGACAGGGATGTTCATTTGTCCAACCAAGTCACCGGCGCCGCGGCGAGTGGCCTGAAGCCCCGCACGCCAGCCAGGTGCGAGGCCATCAGCGCCCGGTCAACCGCGGGTTCGCCACTCATGCGCAAGAAGCTACCAACGCCCACGCGCTTGCGGCCGAAGTCAATGAACGCCAGGCCCACCGGCACCTGGCAGGCCAGCGCCACACGGTAAAAGCCGCTGCGCCAACCCGCCGTGCGCCGGCGCGTGCCTTCGGGCGCCAGGGCCAGCCACATATAGCTGCCACTTGCACAGGCGTCGTTCATCTTCTCGATCATCTGTTCCACCGCACCTTGCGGCGTGTGGCGCACCACCGGCACGCCGCCTTGGGCACGCAGGAAGCGGCCGAACAGGGGTATGCGGAACAGGCTGTCCTTGCCCCACAACACCACCGGAATGCCGATCGCCCATTTGGCCAGGATGCCGATGATGAAGTCCCAGTTCGAGGTGTGCGGGTAAATCACCAGCACGCCCTGGCGCCCAGGCAGGCCGTTGAAGCACAGCTCCCAGCCCAGTGCCTTCAATGCCAGCGCTGCCACCTTGCTGCCCTGGAAATGCACGCTGCGTTCAGGCAACTCGCGCGGCGCGCGCTCAGCGCTTGACGGCATGGTGGCCGATGTCGCGGCGGTATTGCGCACCATCGAGCTGAATGCTGCGCAAGGCCGCGTAGGCACGCTGCTGCGCCAGCCGGGTGGTTTCACCCAGGGCGGTGACGCACAACACGCGCCCGCCGCTGCTGTGCAGGCGGCCTTCTTGCAGCGCGGTGCCGGCATGAAAGACATGCAGCTCGCTGCCCTGCGCGGTGGGCAGGCCGCTGAGCACATCGCCCTGGCGCGGCGCGGCCGGGTAGCCGTGCGCCGCCAGCACCACGCCCAGCGCGACGCGGCGATCCCATTGCAGATCGACCTGGTCGAGCTTGCCCTCGGTGCCGGCCCACAACACATCGAACAAGTCGCTCTTCAAGCGCATCAGGATGGGTTGCGTTTCGGGGTCACCCAGGCGGGCGTTGAACTCCACGGTGCGCGGCTGGCCGTGTCCATCGATCATCAAGCCGGCATACAAGAAGCCTGTGAAGGGCATGCCTTCAGCGGCCATGCCCGCCACCGTGGGCAGGATGATTTCGTGCATCACCCGCGCATGCACGTTCGGCGTGACCACGGGCGCGGGCGAATACGCGCCCATGCCGCCGGTGTTCGGGCCGGTGTCGCCATCGAGCAGGCGTTTGTGGTCTTGGCTGGTGGCCAGCGGCAACACGTTGTGGCCATCACACAGCACGATGAAGCTGGCCTCTTCACCGGGCAAGAAGTCTTCAATCACCACGCGCGCGCCTTCGGCGTTGTGCTGCACGCCCATGGTGTTGGCGCCGAGCATGTCGTCGATGGCCTGGTGCGCTTGGGCCAGGCCCGCGGCCACCACCACGCCCTTGCCCGCGGCCAGGCCATCGGCCTTGATGACCACGGGCGCGCCGTGCTGCACCACGTATTCCTTGGCCGCCGCCGCATCGGTGAAGACCGCGTAAGCCGCCGTGGGGATGTGGTGCCGCGCCATGAACGCCTTGGCAAAAGCCTTGGAGCTTTCAAGCTGAGCGGCCGCGCGCGTGGGGCCCACGATGCGCAGCTTGTGGGCGCGGAATTCGTCCACCACGCCGGCGGCCAGCGCCGCTTCGGGGCCCACCACGGTGAGGTCAACCCGCTCGGCCTGGGCAAACTTCACCAACTCGGCCGTGGCCGTGATGGGCACGTTGACGATGTGCGTCTCGCCCGCCGTGCCGCCGTTGCCCGGGGCCACGAACACGCGCTGCACCTTGGGGCTTTGCGCCAGCTTCCAGGCCAGCGCATGTTCACGCCCGCCGCCGCCGATGACGAGGACTTTCATCACTCGTCCAACTCGGCGTTGTGATAGACCGCCTGCGTGTCGTCTAGGTCTTCGATCACATCCAGCAGCTTTTGCATGCGCGTGGCATCTTCACCCGCCAGCTCGATGGTGTTCTCGGCGCGCATGGTCACTTCAGCCACAGCGGGCGTGAAGCCGGCCTTGGCCAGGGCGTCTTTCACGGCCTCGAAATCAGGCGCAGCGGTCAGCACTTCAATCGAACCGTCATCACCCGTGACCACGTCTTCGGCGCCGGCTTCGAGTGCGGCTTCCATCACCTGCTCTTCATTCGTGCCCGGCGCGAAGATGAGCTGGCCGCAATGCTTGAACTGAAACGCCACCGAGCCTTCGGTGCCCATGTTGCCGCCATATTTGCTGAAGGCGTGGCGCACTTCGGCCACGGTGCGCACGCGGTTGTCAGTCATGCAATCAACGATGATGGCCGCCCCGGCAATGCCGTAGCCTTCATAACGAATCTCTTCATAGGACACGCCTTCCAGCGCGCCGGTGGCCTTGTCGATGTTCTTCTTGATGGTGTCGGCCGGCATGTTGCTGGCCTTGGCCTTTTCAACCGCCAGGCGCAGGCGCGGGTTCATGCCGAGATCACCACCGCCCTGGCGTGCGGCGACGGTGATTTCGCGGATCACGCGCGTCCACACCTTGCCGCGTTTTTCATCCTGCCGGCCCTTGCGGTGCTGGATGTTGGCCCATTTGGAATGCCCAGCCATGTGTGTTGCGTCTCCCGCGGCGCGCCGCATGGTGCGTGGCCGGCTTGTTTGAGGTTGGGAATAGACTGCGATTTTATTCGCTCAAACCAAGGTCTCCCTCATGGCTGAACCCTTTCTTGTTGCCCGGCATGGCGCCACCGAATGCCTGATGCTGCCGGCCATGGCCAACCGCCACGGCTTGGTTACAGGTGCCACCGGCACGGGCAAGACCGTGACCTTGCAGACCTTGGCCGAGAACTTCAGCCGCATCGGCGTGCCGGTGTTCATGGCCGATGTGAAGGGCGACTTGAGTGGCATCACCCAACCCGGGCGCATCAGCGAAAAGCTCGCCGCGGTGCTGAAAGACCGCGATCTGCCCACGCCCGAACCACGCGCCTGCCCGGCCACGCTGTGGGACGTGTTCGGCGAGCAGGGCCACCCGGTGCGCGCCACCATCACCGACATGGGCCCCTTGCTGCTGGCGCGAATGTTGGCGCTGAATGAGGTGCAGCAAGGCGTGCTGCAACTGGTGTTCAAGATCGCTGACGACCGGGGCCTGGCCTTGCTGGACATGAAGGACCTGCGCGCCATGCTGCAGTACGTGGGCGACAACGGGGCGCAGTTCACCACCGAATACGGCAACATCAGTGCGGCCAGCGTGGGCGCCATTCAGCGCGGCCTGATGCAGATCGAAGAACAGGGCGGCGACAAGTTCTTCGGTGAGCCCATGCTCGATATTGCCGACTTCATGCAGACCGTGGACGGGCACGGTGTGATCAACATCCTGGCCGCCGACAAGCTGATGAACGCGCCACGCCTGTACGCCACCTTCCTGCTGTGGATGCTGAGCGAGTTGTTTGAAACGTTGCCCGAAGTGGGCGACCTGGAAAAACCCAAGCTGGTGTTCTTCTTCGACGAAGCGCACCTGTTGTTCAAAGAGGCGCCCACGGCGCTTGTCGAGCGCATTGAATTGGTGGTGCGCCTGGTGCGCAGCAAGGGTGTGGGCGTGTACTTCATCACCCAGAACCCGCTGGACATTCCTGATTCGGTGCTGGCCCAGTTGGGCAACCGCGTGCAGCACGCGCTGCGCGCCTTCACGCCGCGCGACCAGAAGGCGGTGAAGGCCACGGCCGAAACCATGCGGCCCAAGCCGGGGCTCGATATTGAAGCCGCCATCACCGAGCTGGCCGTGGGCGAGGCCCTGGTGAGCCTGCTCGATGCCAAGGGCCGACCGAGCATCACCGAGCGCGTGTACGTGCTGCCGCCGGGCAGCCAGATTGGACTCATCACGCCCGAGCAACGGCAGGCGCTGATCAAAGGTTCCCTGGTGGCGGGCGTGTATGAGAAGACGGCGGATCGTGATTCCGCCTATGAACGGCTGAAGGGGCGCGTGGTGGCCGGCAGCGATGCGGCCAGCGGCACGGCCACGGGCACCGCCACTGGTACCGCCCAAGCCAGGCCCATGCCTGTGCCGACCAGCGGCAACGGTTTGCCGCCTGCGGCGGATGAAGGCGGCGGCTTGTTGGGTGGCCTGAAAGACGCGCTGTTCGGCCGCACCGGCCCGCGCGGCGGCCACCATGAAGGCCTGGCCGAGGCGGCGGCGCGTTCGGCGGTGCGCAGCATCGGCTCCAGCGTGGGCCGCGAGATCATCCGCGGCGTGCTGGGTTCGTTGCTGGGCGGGCGGCGGCGTTGACGAAGCCCGCGCCCATCGTGCTGGCCTGCGGCGCCTGGTGGCTGGCCGCGGGCTGCGCGGCATCGGGCCCGCCCACTGCACCCGCCACTGCGCCCCCATCAACAGCCGCACCCGTTGCACCCAGCATGAACACCAGCCTGCCCGAGATGCTCGAAGCCATCCGCGCCGATGCCGCCAAGCGCGCGGGCGTGCCGCTGGCCGAGGTGCAAGCCGGTGCGCCGCAGAGCGTGACCTGGCCCGACGGCAGCCTGGGTTGCCCCGAGCCCGGGCGCCTGTACACCCAGGCCCTGGTGCCGGGCTGGAAGGTCACGGTACA
>JAYUHT010000541.1:0-3374 GCA_043766725.1 Burkholderiales bacterium
CGCACGACCCCAAGCACCCGCCCACCTTCGTGCCGCTGGACCCGTTCACCGTGAACCTGGCCGACCGCGACGCCGAACGCTTCTTGCAAGTGGGCATGACGCTGGAGATCAGCGACGCCAAGGTGGGCGACCAGATCAAGCTCTACATGCCGGCCATCCGCAACAACATCCTCATGGTCTTGGCGCACAAGACCGCCACCGAGTTGTTGGCGCGCGAAGGCAAGGCCAAGCTGTCGCTGGACATTCAACGCGAGACCGAACGTGCGCTGGGTGTGGAGCCACCCGAAAGCGACGAGACCGCCAACGACGACAGCCACGCGCCGGCGCCGAAGGCGAAAAAGAAGAAGAAGGCCGAGCCCGTGCACCTGGTCAATGCGGTGCACTACTCGAACTTCATCATCCAGTGAGCCTGCGGCCCGGCTGGCTCGGAGTGACCAGCGCTTTAGGCGGACGCCTGCATTCATGGTTGCGCGCAAGCGCCGGCAAACAAGCGCTGGCAAGCAAACCCGAACTCAGACGCCCAGGTGCAGCTTGCGCAGCCAACGCGCCAGCAGCTTTTGCACGGCGTCGCTGCGCTCAACCCAGACCGCACCCACGGCATAGTGATCGTTCTGCATGGCGGCATAGACGATCTTCACGGCGCCTGAACCGGCCAGCATTTGCTCGGCGTTGGCCGGATTGGGCACGCGCACGATGATCGCGAGCGTCGACCCCTTGGGCAGCGGTTCGCTGGCCACCAGCCCCATGCCGCTTTCCGAAATATCTTTCACCTTCACTTCGATCGTGCTGCCGTTGGGCAGCTTGACAAGCGCCCGCCAGAAAACGTTGTGGCGCGCCTCACGGCGTGCATCGATCTCGGCGACGCTGTCCAGCGGGTTGCTCATGCTGCCAGCGCCGCTGTCATGTCGAACCGGCGGCTCGCGCCTGGGCCAAACGCAACCCTGCAGCGTGCCGCCCGAACCGGGCCCAACTCGGCTGCAACGCCGTTGTGAGGCGATGCGGCCGGATGAACAAACGCAGCCAGGCCAGGTTGCTCATCGGCGCACCTTCGGGCGAGGCCTTCTTGGCTTGCATGAGATGCCTTTGGCGATGCACTGGGGCGATGCGTGGCATGGCATGGCATGGCATGGCATGGCATGGCATGGCATGGCATGGCGGCAACGTCGTCAATGAGCGGCAGGCCCGTTTGATTGGGCCATCTCGTTGCTGGACATCAGGCGATCGATGTCCAACAGGATGAGCGTTCGCCCATCCAGCATGCCCAGGCCCACGATGTGGCTGCCATCCAAATCGGCCGAGCAGGCCGGCGCGGGCTTGATCTGCTCGGGTGCAAGGGTGGTCACGTCGAACACACCATCCACCACGATGCCGACCACGCGGCCCGATACGTTGAGGATGATCACCACGGTGAATTCGTTGTATGCCACCGAGGCCAGGTTGAACTTGATGCGCAGGTCGATGATCGGCACGATGATGCCGCGCAGGTTGACCACGCCCTTGATGAAGGGCGGCACGTTGGCCATGCGGGTGGGTCTTTCGTAGCCGCGAATCTCTTGCACCTTCAGGATGTCGATGCCGTATTCCTCGGTGCCGAGCTTGAATGACAGGAATTCGCGCGCATTCAATTTGTCGGCCGGCGCCGCGGTGCGCGCGCTGTCGGTGGCGCAGGTTGAGCTTTCCATTCAGTCCTCTTGGGTGAGCGGGGTCGCAGTGGATGGGAGGCGATGGCGTGGCAAACCCAGGCACTCGCCGGGCAGCACTTTCACGGCTCCGTTCTTGAACCGCGGCTCATACCGGAAGAACGAGGCCTCGCCGGGCGCGCGCTGCTGCGCCTTGGGCTGCGCCGGGCGCGGCGACGCAGAAGATTGCAAGCAGGGCAATGCGGGTGCTGGCATGGCAGCCATGATGTGCAAACGCATCCGCCATCAAAGCTGGAATAGACCGTCGCCGCGGGTTCATTCACCGCTCAAGTTCCTGCGGCCCGCGCCGCGGGCAGGGCAAACAAGGCGTGATCGGCGGCCCTTATCGGCTCATCCGCGCCAGGTGCGCTCAACACAATTCAATCGACCCCAGCGCTGCACCCCGCAGGCCTGGAAACGCCCCTGACCACCCAAATGAATCAGCAGATTCTTTCGCAGGATGAAGTCGATGCGCTGCTGCAAGGCATCACCGGCGAGAGTCAGAAGCTTGAGGAAGAAGAAGCGCCGCCGCCGGGCACCGAGCGGCGCTATGACCTGGCGAGCCAGGAACGCATCGTGCGCGGGCGCATGCCCACGATGGAGATCGTGAACGAGCGCTTCGCACGCAACATCCGGTTAGGCTTGTTCAACCTCATCCGCAAGAGTCCCGAGGTGGCGATCGGCGCGATCAAGGTGCAGAAGTACAGCGCCTTCCTGCGCGAGATCGTGGTGCCGACCAATTTCAACATCGTGAGCATCAAACCGTTGCGCGGCTCGGGCCTGGTGGTGTGCGACCCCAGCTTGGTGTTTGCGGTGATCGACTCCTTGTTCGGCGGCATCGGCAAGTTCCACACCCGCATTGAGGGGCGCGACTTCTCGCCCACTGAGCAGCGCGTGATCCGCCGCCTGGTGGATGTGATCACCGCCGAGTACAAAAAGGCCTGGCAAGGCGTCTACCCGCTGGAGCTGGAATACCAGCGCAGCGAGATGCAGCCGCAGTTCGCCAACATCGCCAGCCCCAGCGAGGTGGTGGTGTGCACCTCCTTTTCCCTCGAGTTGGGCGACAGCTCCGGCTCGATCTACCTGTGCATTCCGTACGCCACGCTGGAGCCGATTCGCGACGTGCTGTATTCAGCGGCGCAAGGCGACGCCGCCGAGCCTGACCGGCGCTGGCTGAACCTGCTGAAAGTGCAGATCCAGTCGGCCGAAGTGGAGCTGGTGGCCGAGCTGGCGCAGGCACGTGCCACCGTGCAGCAGCTGCTGTCGTTCAAGCCAGGCGACTTCATCGAATTTGACCTCGAACCCACCATCCAGGCCAAGGTCGACGGCGTGCCAGTGTTCGACTGCGGCTACGGCACGTCGAACAAGCACTACTCCATCAAGATTGAACAACTGCTGACAAACCAGACCGATGGTTGGTTGGGCGGAGGCAAACATGTCGGCTGAAGAAACAGGCACGCCCGCAATGTCGGAAGAAGACCGCATGGCGGCCGAATGGGCAGCCGCGCTGGAAGAAAGCAAACCCACCGGCAACGCGGCGGCTGACGACGCCTTTGCCGGCGTGGCCACCGCGGTGGCCACGGCGCCCGCCGCAGCGCCCGCTGCCGTGGCCACGCATGCCGCCACGCCGGCGGCATTTGCCAACCTGGCCTCCACCGCCAAGGGTGGCGCAGGCAACGACATCAACATGATCCT
>JAYUHT010000542.1:0-3373 GCA_043766725.1 Burkholderiales bacterium
CTTCAGTGGCCTTGACCAGCAGGTGGTGCGCAGTCTCGATCAGCAACACCGCGCCCAGCGCCAGCATCAGCACCGGCACGGCGGCCAGCGCATAGCTCGGCAGCACGCGGCGCAAGGTGCCACCGGCGGCCAAAGGCTGGTGCATCAACAGCAAGCCGGCCAGGCCCCAGGGCGCGTACATCACCATCACCACGAACATCAGGCCCACGTAGAGCTGCCAGGCGCCGGTGTAGTCAGACAGCGAAATCTGCAGCGCCGTCATCAACACCGCGCCGATGACCGGGCCGATGAAGAAGGCGATGCCGCCGATGTAGGTCATCAACAGCACGAAGCCCGAGGGCGCGGCGCCGACCACGCTGGCGGTGACGATCTCGTAGTGGATCGCCGCCAGGCCGCCGGCCACGCCGGCAAAGAAGCCGGCCACGCAGAAGGCGATGTAGCGCACCATCTGCGTGCTGTAGCCGACGAATTCGGCGCGCTCGGGGTTGTCGCGCACGGCATTGCACATGCGCCCCAGCGGCGTGCGCGTGAAGGCATACATGGCGGCCATGCACAGCAAGCACCAGGCGGCGATGAGGTAGTACACCTGGATCTGCGGGCCGAATGAAATGCCGAAAAACTTGAGCGTGGCGGTGCGGCTGGTGGAGATGCCGCCTTCGCCACCGAAGAAGCCGCGCAAGATGAGCGAGCAGGCGGCCACCAGTTCACCAATGCCCAGCGAGATCATTGAAAACGCCGTGCCCGCGCGCTTGGTGGAAACCCAACCGAACAGCGCCGCGAAGAACAGCCCCGCCAGCCCGCCCACCAGCGGCAGCACCGGCAGCGGTATGGGCCATTTGCCCGCGGCGATGACGTTCAGCGCATGCGCCGTCATGAAGCCGCCCAGGCCGTAGTACACGGCGTGGCCGAACGACAGCATGCCGGTTTGGCCCAGCAGCATGTTGAACGACAGCGCGAAGATGATGGCAAAGCCCATCAGGCTCATCATCGTGAGCGACGAGCCGCTGCTGAAGACATAGGGCAAGGCCACCAGCACGACGGCGGTGACCACCCAAGGCACGAATTGGCGATAGCTGCCGGAGTTCATCCTCAGGTGTCCCGGTCGCCCATCAAGCCTTTGGGCCTGAAGATCAGCACCAGCACCAGCAGCAGGTACGGAATGATCGGCGCCACCTGCGCCACGGTGGCCATCCACAAATCACCCCCGAACGACTCGCGCGTGAGCGTGATGCCCAGCGGCTTGAAGACATCGGCCACCGACACATTCAGCGCCACGGCAAAGGTCTGCACCATGCCGATCAGCAGCGAGGCGAAGAACGCGCCTGGCAACGAGCCCAACCCGCCCACCACCACCACCACGAACAGAATCGGCCCGAGTGACGCCGCCATGGCCGGCTGCGTGACCAGCGCCGGCCCGGCAATCACCCCGGCCAGCGCGGCCAGGGCGCAGCCCACGCCAAACACCAGCATGAACACCAGCGGCACGTTGTGGCCCAGCGCGCCCACCATGTTCGGGTGGGTCAGCGAGGCACGAACGATCAGCCCCACCCGGGTGCGCGTGAGCAGCAGCAACAGCCCGATGAACACGGCCACTGAAACCAGCAGCATGAACATGCGAAACGCCGGGTAGGTGGTGGTGAACAGCGTGAAGGCAGAGAAGTTCAGCAACTCGGGCACGCGGTAATCCACCGGCACCTTGCCCCACACCATCTGCACCACTTCTTCCACGATGAATGCCAGGCCGAAGGTGAACAGCAACTCGGCCACATGGCCGTGCTTGTGCACGGTGCGCAGGCCGTAACGTTCGACCAGCGCGCCCACCACGCCCACCAGCAGCGGGGCCAACACCAAGCCCGGCCAATAGCCCACGTAGCGGCTGATTTGAAAGCCGAAATACGCGCCCAGCATGTAGAAGCTGGCGTGCGCAAAATTGAGCACGCCCATCATGCTGAAAATGAGCGTCAGCCCGCTGGCGAGCAGGAACAACAGCATGCCGTAGAGCAGGCCATTGAGCGTGGAAAAGATGATCAGCTCAGCCATGGGGCTGCGCCCGGCGCCTGCGCGAGAACGACATTCAGCTCGGCGTCACCATCTTGCAGGTGGTGGGGATCACCGTGTCGCTGGCCTTGATCACGCCCACCGTCTTCCAGCCCCAACCGGTTTTCTCTTCGTCATGCTTGGTGCCCGAGCCGAACGACGAGATGTACATGTCCTGGAACAAGGAATGGTCGCTCGCTCGCATGAAGGTGTCGGCGCCCAGCGCGTTCTTGTACTTCATGTCCACCAGCGCGGCGGCCACCTTCTTGGGCTCGGCCGACTTGGCTGCATTCAGCGCGTTGGCGAACATGTCCATCTGGTTCTTCATGCGCAGGTACCACCAGCCCTGCTGGCTGGCGCCGCCGTACTTCTTCAAGAACGCATCCGCAAAGGCCTCCATTTCGGGCGAGGGCACGTTGGTGTGCCATTCGCTGATCTGGTAGACGCGGTGATCCAGCCCGGTTTGCTTGATCGCCGTGGGCGCGCCCGCGCCGCCGGCGTAGTAGGTGTACCAGTTCACCGCCAGGCCGGCGTCGGCCGCGGCCTTGAGCAGCAGCGACATGTCGTTGCCCCAGTTGCCGGTGATCACCGAGTCAGCCCCCGAGGCCTTGATCTTGGCGATGTAGGGCGCAAAGTCGGTGATCTTCAGCAGCGGGTGCAGCTCGTCGCCCACCACCTGCACATCGGGCCGCTTGTCCTTGAGCATGGCGTTGGCGGCGTTGCGCACGGCGTGGCCGAAGGAATAGTCCTGGCCGATGATGTAGATCTTCTTGATCTCTTTCTTGTCCTTCATGAAGTTGGTCAGCGCCGCCATCTTGATGTCGGCATTCGCGTCCCAGCGGAAGTGCCAGTAGCTGCACTTTTCATTCGTTAGCGCCGGGTCGACCGCGGCATAGTTGAAGTACAGCACTTCCTTGCCCGGGTTGCGCTCGTTGTACTTGCTCACGAATTCAGAAATGGCGATGGCCGCGCCCGAGCCGTTGCCCTGGGTGATGAAGCGCACGCCGGCGTCGATGGCCTTTTGCACCTGCACCAGGCTTTCCTGCGGGCTGCCCTTGTTGTCGTAGGCCACGGCTTCGAGCTTCTGGCCGCCCAGCACGCCGCCCTTGGCGTTGATCACCTCCACCAGATACTGCAAGTGCTTCAGGCCATGTTCGCCGATGGTGGCGGCGCCGCCCGAGAGCGGGTCGACATAGGCAATCTTGACCTGGGCCTGCGCGGCAAAGGCTGCCAGCGTGAATGTCGCGGCCAGGGGCAGGCGGCGAAGCATGTGAAGACGGGGCATGAGGGCACTCCCAATTTGGCTGAAGAAGGGCTGCAGAAGGGCAGAAGATCG
>JAYUHT010000543.1:0-3364 GCA_043766725.1 Burkholderiales bacterium
TCCGCGCTGATCCACGCGGCAACCATGGTGACGGCTGGCATCTTCATGGTGGCACGCATGTCACCGCTGTTTGAGCTGTCTGACACCGCGCTCAACTTCATCCTGATCATTGGCAGCATCACCGCGCTGTTCATGGGCTTTCTGGGCATCATCCAGACCGACATCAAGCGGGTGGTGGCTTATTCCACGCTCAGCCAGCTGGGTTATATGACGGTGGCGCTGGGTGCATCGGCGTATTCAGTGGCGGTATTCCACCTGATGACCCATGCCTTCTTCAAGGCCTTGCTGTTCTTGGGTGCCGGCTCGGTGATCATCGGCATGCACCATGACCAGGACATCCGCAACATGGGTGGCCTGCGCAAGTACATGCCCATCACCTGGATCACCTCGCTGCTGGGCAGCCTGGCGCTGATCGGCACGCCGTTTTTCTCGGGCTTCTACTCGAAGGACTCGATCATCGATGCGGTGCACGCCAGCCACCTGCCGGCCGCCGGCTGGGCCTACTTCGCGGTGGTCGCCGGTGTCTTCGTCACTGCGTTCTACTCGTTCCGCATGTACTTTCTGGTCTTCCACGGCCAGGAAAACTTCCGCCACAAGCCGTTTCCGGGTGAGCATGACCAGCACGACGAGCCTGCCGGTGCGCACGGCCATGGTGATGCAAATGCAAATGCAGATGCACATGCACATGCGCATGCGCATGAAAGTGCCCACGCCCACGCCCATGCCGCGGTCTCTGGCCACGCGCATGCCCTGGCCCATGCCCACGTGCCCCACGAGTCGCCCTGGGTGGTCTGGTTGCCGCTGGTGCTGTTGGCGATCCCGTCGGTGGTCATCGGTTATCTGACGATCGGCCCGATGTTGCATGGCGATTTCTTCAAGGATTCGATCTTCGTGCACGGTGAACACCACCATGCGATGAAAGAGCTGGCGGCCGAGTTCCACGGTGCCGCCGCGATGGCGATGCACGCGCTCACCACACTGCCGTTCATGCTCGCGCTGGCCGGCGTGCTCGTGGCCTATGTCTTCTACATGCTGATGCCGTCGGTACCGGTGGCCATTGGCCGGGCGCTGTCACCGATCGTCAAGCTGCTCGAGAACAAGTACTACCTCGACTGGTTCAATGAGCATGTGCTGGCGGCCGGCGCGCGGCTGCTGGGCCGCGGTTTGTGGAAGGGCGGCGACATGGGGCTGATCGACGGCCTGCTGGTCAACGGTTCGGCGCGCTTGGTGGGCAGCATCGCCGGCCTCACCCGGCTGGTGCAGACCGGCCATGTCTACTGGTATGCGCTGGTGATGTTGCTGGGCGTGTTCGGCCTGCTCACCTGGCAACTGTGGCCCGCACTGTCCGGCCTGGCAGGCCGTTGACCGGGCAGGGCGGAGAAGAACAATGCGTTTTGGTCTACTGAGTATTTCGATCTGGCTGCCCATTCTGTTTGGCGGCTTGTTGCTGGCGGTCGGACGCGACGACCGCCCCAACACCTCGCGCTGGCTGGCGTTGGTGGGCGCGGTCATCAGCTTCGCGGTCACCCTGCCGCTGGTCACCGGCTTCGACAACGGCAGCGCGGCGCTGCAGTTCACTGAGAACCTGCTGTGGATCGAGCGCTTCAACGTGCGCTACCACCTGGGCGTAGACGGCATCTCGTTGTGGTTCGTGCCGCTCACTGCCTTCATCACCGTCATCGTGGTGATCGCCGCCTGGCAAGTGATCACCGACCGCGTCGCCCAGTACATGGGCGCTTTCCTGATCCTGTCGGGCTTGATGGCGGGTGTGTTCTGCGCTGCCGACGGCCTGCTGTTCTATGTGTTCTTCGAGGCCACGCTGATCCCGATGTACCTCATCATCGGCATCTGGGGCGGCCCACGCCGGGTCTACGCGGCGTTCAAGTTTTTCTTGTACACGCTGGCCGGCTCGCTGCTGATGCTGGTGGCGCTGGTCTACCTGTATCACAAGTCAGGCGGCAGCTTTGACATCGCCAGCTGGCACAAGTTGCCGCTGTCGCTGCCTGCCCAGACGCTGCTGTTTTTCGCGTTTTTCGCGGCGTTTTCGGTCAAGGTGCCGATGTGGCCGGTGCACACTTGGCTGCCCGACGCCCACGTCGAAGCGCCCACCGGTGGCTCGGTGGTGCTGGCGGCCATCATGCTCAAGCTCGGCGCCTACGGCTTCCTGCGCTTCTCGATGCCGATCGCCCCCGACGCCAGCCGCGAATACGCCTGGTTCATCATCGCGCTGAGCCTGATCGCGGTGGTCTACATCGGCTTGGTGGCGCTGGTGCAGCAAGACATGAAGAAGCTGGTGGCGTACTCGTCGATCGCCCACATGGGCTTCGTCACGCTGGGCTTTTTCATCTTCAACGAGCTGGGTGTGTCGGGTGGCCTGGTGCAGATGATCAGCCACGGCTTCATCTCGGCCGCGATGTTCTTGGCGATCGGCGTGCTCTACGACCGGGTGCACAGCCGCGAGATCGCCAGCTATGGCGGCGTGGTCAACACCATGCCGAAGTTTGCCGCCTTCGCGCTGTTTTTCACCATGGCCAACTGCGGCTTGCCGGGCACGGGCGGTTTTGTCGGTGAATGGATGGTGATTCTGGGTACCGTGTCGGTCAACTTCTGGCTGGCGGCCATCGCCGCCACCGCGCTGGTCTTTGGCGCCGCCTATTCGCTGTGGATGTACAAGCGGGTGTACTTCGGCGAGGTCACCAACCACCATGTGCGCGCGCTCGCCGACCTCAACGCCCGCGAGTTCGCCGTCCTGGCCGTGCTGGCGCTGGCCACGCTGTGGCTGGGCGTCTACCCCAAGCCCTTTACCGACGTGATGCATGTCTCGGTGACCGAGCTGCTCAAGCACGTGGCCCAGACGAAATTGCAGTGAGCCAAAGACTGAAAACATGAACGCAATGAACTGGCTCGTCGTCTACCCCGAAGCACTGTTGCTGGTGATGGCCTGTGTCGTCGCGCTGGTCGACCTGTTTGTCACCGACCCGCTGCGCCGCCCCACCTTCTGGCTGACCCAGTTGAGCCTGGTGGCGGTGGCCGCGCTGCACCTGGCCTACTACGACGGTGGCGCCACCGTCTACGGCATGCAGCGCATGATGGTCAGCGACCCGATGGGTCATTTGCTGGCCTTCTTCGCCACCGTGGCGGTGATCATCACCGTGGCCTACGCCCAGCCCTACATCGCCAGCCGCGACATGCTCAAGGGTGAGTACTTCACGCTGTCGATGTTTGTGCTGCTAGGCATCAGCGTGATGTGCTCGGCCAACAACTTTCTGGTCGTCTACCTGGGGCTGGAGCTGATGAGCCTGTCGCTGTACGCGCTGGTCGCGATGCGACGCGACCACGGCATCAGCACCGAGGCGGCGATGAA
>JAYUHT010000544.1:0-3357 GCA_043766725.1 Burkholderiales bacterium
CCACCGCGGGGGTCAAGGAATGTGGCAGAGCCACATTTCCCTGAGTTCCCAATGGAATAATCCGCGCCCATGGCGATCTCCCTCAAAACCCCCGCAGACATCCAAGGCATGCGCCTGGCCGGCCGCCTGGCGTCGGAAGTGCTGGATATGCTCACCTCCCACCTCAAGCCCGGCATCAGCACCGAAGCGCTGGACAAACTGGCGCACGAGCACATCGTGCACGTGCAAGGCGGCACGCCCGCGCCGCTGAATTACGCACCGGCGGGCTACACGCCCTACCCCAAGTCGATCTGCACCTCGGTCAACCACCAGGTGTGCCACGGCATCCCGAACGAGCGGCCGTTGAAGAACGGCGACATCGTCAACATCGACGTCACCGTCATCAAGAACGGCTGGCATGGTGACACCAGCCGCATGTTCGTCGTGGGCGAAGGCAGCATCCAGGCCAAGCGGCTGTGCCAGCTCACACATGAGGCGATGTGGAAGGGCATCGTTCGCGTCAAGCCCGGCGCGCGGCTGGGCGACATCGGCCACGCCATCCAGATGTTCGGCGAATCGAACGGCTTTTCGATCGTGCGCGAGTTCTGCGGCCACGGCATCGGCGCGCGTTTTCATGAAGAGCCGCAGGTGCTGCACTACGGCCGCCCGGGCACGCTGGACGAACTGGTGCCGGGCATGACGTTCACGATCGAGCCGATGGTCAACGCCGGGCGGCGCGAGATCCGCGAAATGGGCGACGGCTGGACCATCGTCACCAAAGACCGTTCACTCTCGGCGCAATGGGAGCACACCGTGCTGGTCACCGACACCGGCTACGAGGTGCTCACGCTTTCTGCCGGCAGCCCGCCGCCGCCGGCTTTCGTCAACGGTTGATCTGCGGCCCGTGTCGGAGCCCTCGCTGCGCCAGCGCCTGGCGGCCCGGCGCATCGAGCTGATCACCCAGTTCAACGCTGCCCGCCCAACCGGCCCGGCAGCCACACGGCTGTGCCGGGCGTTGGCCGGCTGCGTTGATGACGCGCTGCAAGCCCTGTGGCAGCACGCCGCGCTGCCCGAAGGCACCAGCCTGGTGGCCGTGGGCGGCTATGGCCGCGGCGAGTTGTTCCCGCATTCCGACGTCGACTTGCTGCTGCTGCTGCCCGCGGGCATGGGCCATGACGACGACGCCGCGCCCGCACGTGAAGCCCTGCGCCAAGCCGCGGCAGACTTCATCACCCAGTGCTGGGACGCCGGCCTGGACCCCGGCGCCTCGGTGCGCACGGTGGCCGAGTGCGTGGCCGAAGCGCAGGCCGATGTGACGGTGCAAACCGCCTTGCTCGAAGCTCGCCTGGTGGCCGGCAACAAGCGCTTGTTCAACGAGTTGCGCAGCGCACTGGACCGCGCCATGGACGCGCGCGCCTTCTACCGCGCCAAGCTGCTGGAAATGCGCCAGCGTCATGTCAAGCATGAAGACACGCCTTATTCGCTCGAACCCAACTGCAAGGAAAGCCCGGGCGGCCTGCGTGACTTGCAGGTGGTGATCTGGGTTGCCCGCGCCGCCGGCCTGGGGCGCCATTGGGCCGAGTTGGCGGCCAAGGGTTTGATCACACCGTTCGAGGCGCGTCAGCTGCAAAAGCACGAAGGCACGCTCAAGCTGATCCGCGCCAAGTTGCACGCCTTGGCCGGGCGGCGCGAGGATCGCCTGGTGTTCGACCTGCAGACCGCCCTGGCTGAGAGTTTCGGCTTCAAGGCGAGCGCGGCGCAGCGCTCGTCTGAAGTGCTGATGCGCCGCTACTACTGGGCGGCCAAGGCGGTGACGCAGCTCAACCAGATCATTCTGTTGAATATCGAGGAGCGCATCAGCGGCTCGCAAGACGCGCCGATGCGCGAGATCAACGCGCGCTTTCGCGACCGCGCCGGCATGCTCGAAGTGGCCAGCGACAGCCTGTACACCGACAACCCGCATGCCATTCTGGAAACGTTCCTGATCTATGCGCAAACGCCGGGCATCAAGGGCCTTTCCGCGCGCACGTTGCGCGCGCTGTACAACGCCCGCGGCGTGATGGACGCTGCCTTTCGCCGCGACCCGATCAACCGCGAGAATTTTCTCGACCTGCTGCGCCAGCCACAGGGCGTGACGCACGCCTTTCGGTTGATGAACCAGACCTCGGTGCTGGGGCGCTACTTGTGGGTGTTCCGCCGCATCGTGGGCCGCATGCAGCACGATCTGTTCCACGCCTACACGGTGGATCAGCACATCCTGATGGTGCTGCGCAACGTGCGCCGCTTCTTCATTCCCGAGCATGCGCACGAGTACCCGTTTTGCTCGCAGCTCGCCGCGCAGTGGGACGCGCCTTGGTTGCTTTACGTTGCCGCGCTGTTTCACGACGTGGCCAAGGGCCGCGTCGGCGACCATTCCGAGCTGGGCACGGTGGAGGCGCGGCGTTTTTGCCGCGAGCATGAAGTGCCGCGCAAAGACAGCGCCTTGATCGAGTTCCTGGTGCGCCACCACCTCACCATGAGCCGCGTGGCGCAGAAAGAAGACCTGAGTGACGCCGACGTCATCACCGCATTCGCCAAGCTGGTGGGCAGCGAAAGCCGGCTGACCGCGCTGTACCTGTTGACGGTGGCCGACATCCGCGGCACCAGCCCCAAGGTGTGGAACGCCTGGAAGGGCAAGTTGCTGGAAGACCTGTACCGCTTGACCCTGCGCGCCCTGGGTGGCGCGCAGCCGAACCTGGACGCTGAGATCGAGACCCGCAAGCAAGACGCGCGGCAAATTCTGGCCCTGCACAGCGCCTTGCCGGGCACCGAAGTGCCGCTGTGGCAAACGCTTGACGTGAGCTACTTTGCGCGCCACGACGCAGCCGACATCGCCTGGCATGCACGCATGCTGTGGCGCCACTTGAAAACGACGGTGCCGGTGGTGCAGGCGCGGCTGTCGCCGGTGGGCGAAGGCCTGCAAGTCATGGTGTTCAGCCCCGACCGGCCCGACCTGTTCGCCCGCATCTGCGGCTACTTTGATGGCGCGGCGTTCAGCATTCAAGACGCCAAGATCCACACCACGCGCGCCGGCTTTGCGCTCGACACGTTCCAGGTCGTCAACACCCGGCTCGAATCGAACGACGCCGGCGGCCACCGCGACTTGATCCCCATGGTGGAAGCGCAGGCCGCCAAGGCGCTCGTGTCCGAAGGGCCCTTGCCCGAGCCGCCCCGCGGGCGGCTGTCGCGCCGCGTGCGCTCGTTCCCGGTTACGCCGCGCGTGTCGCTCGCCCCCGACGAGCGCGCACAGCGCTGGCTGTTGAGCATCAGCACCAGCGACCGGGTGGGCCTGCTGTACGCCATGTCGCGCGTGCTGGCGCGCCACCACATCAACTTGCA
>JAYUHT010000545.1:0-3345 GCA_043766725.1 Burkholderiales bacterium
GGTGGTGCTGAATGACGCCGTCACGCTCAAGGCCTGCGCGGTGGCGCATGGCAGCTTGTCGGTGACGATCAGCACCACGCCGCAGGTCAGCCAGCCCAATGCGCTGGCGCAGGGGCAGACCACGGTGACGGAGAAAAGCGAGATCGCCATCACCCAACAAGGCGGCGCGCTGGTGCAGATGCCGGCCGGCGCGAAGTTGACCGATGTGGTGAAGGCGCTGAATGCGCTGGGCGCCACGCCGCAAGACCTGCTGGCGATTTTGCAAGCCATGAAATCGGCCGGCGCCCTGAACGCCGAGATCGAGGTCATCTGATGGCCGTGCCAACCAGTGCTCAGCGCGTTCAACCCGGCCTGGCCGGGGACCAGCGCCAGCTGGCCGCCCTGCGCGCCCAAGCCGCCGCCGACCCCAAGGCCGTGGTGCGCGAAGCCGCCAAGCAGTTCGAGGCGCTGTTCATGCAGGAACTGCTCAAGAGCATGCGCGCCTCCACGTTGGCCACCGGCACGATGGAAAACGAAGGCAGCCGGCTGGGCACCGAGATGCTCGACCAGCAACTGGCCACGCAGATGACCGGCCTGCCCGGCGGCCTGGCAGATGTGATTGCGCGCCAGCTGGAACGCCAGATGGCGCCCGCCAGCGGCGCACCCAGTGGCGGCAGCAAACCGGCGGCTTTCAGCGAGCCGGCGCTGCGCATTCCCGGCAAAGGCGCGGCGGCGTTCATCGACAAACACCAGGATGCAGCGGACAAAGCCGCTGCAGCCAGCGGCATCCCCGCGGCGTTCATGATCGGTCAGGCCGCGCATGAGACCGGCTGGGGGCGCAGTGAGATTCGGCGCGTGGATGGCGGCCCGAGCTTCAACCTGTTCGGCATCAAGGCCGGGCCGGAATGGAAGGGCGCGGTGGCCGAGGTCGGCACCACGGAATTCGTTGCCGGCCAGGCGCAGAAAGTCACAGCCAAGTTCCGCGCCTATACGAGCTACGACGAATCGTTCGCCGACTATGCCCGCCTGGTCAGTGCCAACCCACGCTACAAGGACGCGCTGGCCGCCGGCAGCAACGTGCAGGCTTTTGCCAGCGGCTTGCAGCGTGGCGGCTACGCCACCGACCCAGCCTATGCCGACAAGCTGGCGCGCGTGATCAACACCACGCTGCGCTTGCAACGCGCCAGCGGCTAAAGCTTCTTCGCAAGCGGCCGAAAACCATAACGCACCGAAACCCTTCAACGCGACGGCGTTGAGGCCGGTGCCCGACGCAAAGGATTCGCCATGGGTGGTTCAGCATTGATGTCCCTGGGCACGCGCGCCATGGCGGCCAACTACGCTGCGCTGCAGGCCACCGGCCACAACATCGCCAACGCCAACGTCGCCGGCTATTCGCGCCAGCAAGTTGAACTGGCCACCAGCGCGGGCACGTTCAGCGGCGGCGGTTTTTTCGGCAAGGGTGTGGAAGTCACGACCGTGACGCGCGCCCACGACGAGTACCTCACGCGCGAAGCCGCCGGTGCGCGTTCGCTGGCCGCGGCCGATGAAGCGCGGTTGAAGAGCCTGCAACTCATGGAGCGCGTGTTCCCCACCGGCGAGGCCGGTGTGGGCCATGCCACCGGCCAGTTCCTCAACGCCATGACGGACTTGGCAGCCCGGCCGGCCGATGGCGCCACGCGCCAGGTGGTGCTGGCGCGGGCCGCGGATGTGGCCAGCCGTTTCAATTCGGCCGCCGGGCAGTTGGACGTCTTGCAAGGCGGCGTGAATGAGGAACTGCGCGCCGATGTGCAGCAGGTCAACCAGTTGGCGCAAAGCGTGGCCGGCCTGAACCAGAAGATCGCCGCGGTGCGCGGGCTGGGCCAGCCGCCGAACGACCTGCTCGATGAGCGCGACCGCACCATTGCCGAAATCAGCAAGTACCTGCAAGTCTCCACCGTGGGTGCCGAAGACGGCTCGGTGGCGGTGTTCATCGGCGGCGGCCAGCGCCTGGTGTTGGGCGGCAGTGCCGAAAAGCTGCTCATAACGCAAGACGCGGTTGACTCTTCGCGCTCGGCACTGGCCATCAAGCAAGCCAATGGGCTGCGCACGATCGACCCGCAGGGCCTGGGCGGCGGCGCCATCAGCGGCCTGCTGCGCTTTCAAAACGAAGATCTGGTGGATGGCCGCGTCACCTTGGGCCAATTGGCCGCCGCCTTTGCCGGCAAGATGAACGAGCAGCAGGCGCTGGGGCTGGACATGCGCCAGCCCGCCGGCGCCGGCTCGGCGCTGTTCAGCATCGGCGCGCCGCGCGCCTTGCCCGCGGCCAGCAACGCGGTGGGCCCGGGCGGCGCCTTCACGGGCAGCGTCAGCCTGGCCACGGTGGACGCCTCGCAACTCCAGGCCAGCGAATACGACTTGCAGGCCGACCCTGCCGGCGCGCCCGGCGTGTGGCAACTCACGCGCAAGAGCGACGGCCTGGTGCGCAGCGTGGCCAGCGGCGATGTGGTTGACGGCTTTCGCCTCACGCTGAGCACGCCGGCCCCAGCCGCCACCGACCGCTTCTTGCTGCAACCCGTGAGCGGCGCGGCCGGTGGCATGGCCCGCATGCTCGACGACCCGCGCGGCGTGGCCGCGGCGCTGGCCGTGTCGGCCAGCACGGCCGCGGCCAACACCGGCACGGCCAGCGTGGCCAGCCTGGCCGTGGTCAGCCCGGGCTTGAACGCCGGGCTAACGGCCGGCATCACTTTCAGCAACAACAGCGGCGCCTACGACTGGGAACTGCGCGATGCCGGCAATGCGCTGGTGTCCAGCGGCAGCGGCAACTGGGCGCCCGGCGCGCCCATCGCCTTGAACGGCTTTGAGCTCGAACTCAACGGCGTGCCCAGAACGGGTGATGCCTTCAGCGTGGGCAATACCACCTTCCCGGGCAGCAACAACGGCAATGCGCTGGCCTTTCTGAACCTGCGTGATGCCAAGCTGGTGGGCCGTGAAGCGCTGGCCGGCGGCACGCTGGCCGGCGGGGCCACGCTGACCGATGCCTACGCCTCGGCCCTGGCCGGCGTGGGCGTGCGCGTGCAAGGCGCCGGCACCGCGGCCGGCATGTCGGCCACGCTGGCCCACCAGGCCGAAGACGTGCGCGCGGGCAAGGCCGGGGTGAACCTTGATGAAGAAGCGGCGCGGTTGATCCAGTACCAGCAGAGCTACCAGGCCGCGGCCAAGATGCTGCAAGTGGCGCAAAGCCTGTTCGACACCTTGCTCCAGGTCACCGGGCGCTGAGTTAACGAAAGAAAATAGCCATGACCCGCATCACCACCGCCAACGCTTTCGACAACTCCGTGCGCACGCTGCAAGAGCGCGCGCGCGAAGTCAGCCAGGCGCAAGACCGCC
>JAYUHT010000546.1:0-8835 GCA_043766725.1 Burkholderiales bacterium
ATGCCATCAACCATGGCCTGCCGCTGCTGCGCCACACCCCGCGCGACCCGGTGGCCAAAGCGCTGGTGGCCTGGACGGACGAATGGCTGCCTGAAGAACTTGAAGCCGCGCGGCCCAGTGGCTGGTTTCGCAGTTTGACGCGCGCCCGTCCTTGAACGCAGGCATAGCGTGGCCAAACCTTAAAACAGCCGGCTGCAGGGAGCACCAAACATGTCACTCAAAGATCGCCTGGCCAGTTGGACCCGCGAGGCACCGCGCGACGCGGCCAAGGCGGGCGACGCGGTGGACACGGTGCCGTCGGTGCCCGCATTGCCTGCAAGCGCCTCGGCGCCGTCTCGTTTCAGCGCGCCGGCGCACAACCGCGCCGCACCGGAGTTTGCCGATTCGCGCCTGGCCGACGGCATTGAATCTCGTTTCGGTGACCTGGGCGATCGCCGCCACGCCAACGTGGCACGCAGCACCGGCTACACCCAGCTCAAGACCGAGCTGTACCGCCAGTTGCTGGAACGTGTCGACCTGAACGCCCTGGGCACATTGGAGCCGCACCGGCTGCGCGAAGAAGTGCGCACCCTGGTCGAGCGCATGATTGCCGAAGGTGCCATGCCCTTCAATGCCGCCGAGCGGCGCCAGGTGGTCAGCGACATCGAGTACGAGGTGATGGGCCTGGGGCCGCTGGAGCCCTTGCTCACCGACGCCACGGTGAATGACATTCTGGTCAACAACCACAAGCAGGTTTACGTCGAGCGGCGCGGCAAGCTTGAGCTCACCGATGTGCATTTCGACGATGACAAGCATTTGATGAAGATCATCGACAAGATCGTCTCTCGCATCGGTCGGCGCATCGACGAATCCAGCCCGATGGTCGATGCGCGGCTGCAAGACGGCTCGCGCGTCAACGCCATCATTCCGCCGCTCGCGCTCGATGGGCCAGTGCTGTCGATTCGCAAGTTTTCGCGCACGCCGCTGAAGATGGAGAACCTGCTTCAGTTCGGCACCCTCACGCCCGAGATGGCCGAGCTGCTCGAAGCCATGGTCAAGGCCAAGCTGAACATCCTCATTTCCGGCGGCACGGGCAGCGGCAAGACGACCACGCTGAACATTCTTTCCGGTTTCATTCCGGAAGACGAGCGCGTGGTGACCATTGAAGACGCCGCCGAGCTGCAAATGCAGCAGCCCCACGTGGTGCGGCTTGAAACGCGGCCCGCCAACATCGAAGGCAGCGGCGAAGTGAACCAGCGCGCCCTGGTGCGCAATGCGTTGCGCATGCGGCCCGACCGCATCATCCTGGGCGAGGTGCGTGGCAGCGAAGCGTTCGACATGCTGCAAGCCATGAACACCGGCCACGAAGGCTCCATGGCGACGGTGCATGCCAACACCGCGCGCGATGCGCTGATGCGGGTGGAAAACATGATCGGCATGGCGGGCATGCCCATGCCGCCGCGGGCGGCGCGTCAGCAAATCTCGTCGGCACTTTCGGCGGTGATCCAGATTCAGCGGTTGTCTGACGGCAAGCGCAAGATGACTTCACTGACTGAAGTGACCGGCATGGAGGGCGACACCCTCACGCTGCAAGACATCTTCGTCTTCACCCAGGCGGGCATCGACAGCGACGGCCAGGTCACCGGCCACTTCAAGGCCGCCGGCGTGCGGCCCAAGTTTCAGGATCGCCTGCGGGCGTTCGGTCAGCACGTGCCAGATGACATCTACGACCCGGCGCGCGTTTACGCCGTTGGCAAGCCGGCGGCCAAACCGCGTTGATGGCCGTGGACACACCCCTTGTATTGACCCTGGTGGTGGCCTTCGTGGCCGTGGTCTTCGCACTGGAAGGCGGCTACTTGCTATGGGATCGCAACCGCGGCCCCGAGGTGCAGCGCTTGCGCAGGCGGGTGCGCAATTTGTCTGCCGGGGGCACAAACCGGGCTGACCTGCTCAAGACCCAGGAGTCGTCATTCATGGAGCAGCTGCTCCTGACGGTGCCGCGTCTGTCTGCGCTTGACCGAGTCATCGAACAGTCGGGCCGCGACTTCAGCGTTTCGCGTTTGCTGCTGGCGTGCCTGGCTTGCGGCACGGTGGGGTTTCTTGCGATCGTGCTGTTGAACCGGCCCTATTTAATCGCTTTGATCGTTGGCGCATTGGCAGGCGCTGCGCCGCTCGGCTGGGTGCTGTATGAACGCGGCAAGCGCTTGGGGCAAATGGAAGCGCAGCTGCCCGACGCCATCGACTTGATCGCACGCGGCATGCGCGCTGGCCATGCCTTTCCGGCCACGCTGCAAATGGTGGCGGAAGAGTCACCCGATCCGTTAGCACAAGAGTTTCGCATCGTCCATGACGAGATGAACTTTGGGTTGTCGCTTGACGACGCGTTCCGCAACCTGGCCACACGCTTACCCATTGACGATGTGCGCTTCTTCGTCATCGCGGTGCTCTTGCAGCGCGAAACGGGCGGCAACCTGGCCGAGGTGCTGGGCAACATCGGCGCTCTGGTGCGCAGCCGCTTCAAGCTGCTGGGCAAGGTCAAGGTATTGGCTGCGGAAGGCAAGTTGTCGGCTTGGATTCTGGGCCTCATGCCCATCGTGATGGCATTCATCATCAACATGCTCAACCCGAAGTTCATGTCGCTGTTGTGGACCGACCCGACGGGGCTGAACCTCATCTACGCCTGTGCCGTGATGTATGTCATCGGCATTTTCTGGATGTGGCGGCTGGTAAAGATCAGGGTCTAGACCATGCCGCCCATTGAGATCCTGGTTTTAGTGCTGCTGTTTACCGCCGTGGTGGGCGTGGTCTGGGCCACCTCGCAGATATGGGATCGGGGCAGCCGCATCCGCGAGCGCGTGGCTCAGGTCGCTGCAGGCGGGCGGCTCGGCAAATATGCGCAGGTCGATGCTGACGCAGCCGGTGGCGCGATGCAAAGAATGGCCGCACCTGTGGCGCGCCTGGCCACACCCGACTCTGAGGAGGAGATCACCCGCTTTCGGGCCAAGTTCATGAACGCGGGTATTCGCTCGCGCTCGGCCCCGATGTATTTCTTTGCACTGAAGGTTGTGCTGGCGTTGGGCTTGCCATTGGTGATGTGGCTGGGCGTGCAATTCGGCGCGATTCGCATGCAGGGCCAAACCGTGATGATCCTATTGGTCAGCGCAGCCGGGCTGGGTTACTACCTGCCCAACATGGTGCTGGGCTCGATGGCCGCGCGCCGCCAGCGCGAACTGTTCGAAGCATTTCCCGACGCCATCGACCTGATGGTGGTGTGCATCGAAGCGGGCCTGAGTCTGGACATGGCACTGCAACGCGCGGCGCAGGAAATCGGCCTGCGCAGCCCAGCCCTGGCCGACGAATTGCAACTGGTGGGCATCGAGTTGCGCATCGGTGCCACCCGTGAACGCGCCATGCGCAACCTGGCGGCGCGCACGGGCGTTGACGAAATCGGCATGTTCGTCTCGATGATCCTGCAGGCGGATCGCTTTGGCACCAGCGTGGCCGATTCGATGCGCGTGCATGCTGATGACCTGCGCACCCGCCGCCAGTACCGCGCTGAGGAAGCGGCTTCGAAAATCCCGACAAAGCTGCTGTTCCCCCTGCTGCTGACGATCTTTCCCGCCATCATGTTGGTGCTGGTGGGGCCGGCTGTGATCGGCCTGGCACGCAGCATCATTCCGATGATGTCCGGCGGCCGCTGATTCCCAAGGAGCCCCACCATGCTCAATGCTGTCACTGTCCATTGCCCGCCGGTCGTTGCCGCCAAGCGGCGGGCCACGGTGCAAATGCGTTGTCGCTTTCCGCAGCCGGTGGCTGCGCCCATAAAATTAGCCCAGGAGGCTTCGACCATGGCCGCACATTCCTTCAAGCGCGCAACAAGGCCCGCCGCCCGCACGCCAGCCAAGCACCAGACGCTGCACTCGCGCAGTGGCGCCGCGCTGGCTGTCGGCACCTTGCTGGCCGGTTGCGCCGGGCTCAGCCCACCGGGCACCTCGCCCACCGCGCCACAACGCTTGCAAGTTGAGCCCATGATGCGGGTTGAAACGGCTCCGCTGTCGGCGCCATCGGCATACCAATTGGGCAAGCAGGCCCTGGCTGAAGGCCGCAACGAAACCGCCCTGGCCTGGTTCGACCGTGCCATGGCCTTGCAGCCCAAATGGGTCGACGCCTTCAACGGCCGCGCCGTGGCGCTTTCCCGTCTGGGCCGCACGGATGAAGCCGTTGCAGCGTTGCGCAGTGCCATCGAATTGCAGCCCAGTGCTGCGCACCTGCATGGCAACCTGAGCATGCTGCTCATTCGCGGTGGCCAGTTTGAACCGGCACGTGTGCACGTGGAGCAGGCCATTCGCCTGGCGCCCGACGACACGCTGGTTTGGCCTACCGTGCGCGATCAATTGGCCCAACTTGTTGCCGCCGCCAAGGTTCAGGCCGAGCGCGCCGCGCCGGCGCCTGTGGTGGCTCAAGCTGAACCCGCGGCCAAGCCGATTGCTGCCACGGCGGCGCCAGTGGCGGCGGCCACCGTGGTTGCGGCAACAGCACCTTTGCCGGTGCCCGTGCAAACGACCGCGGCCATGCCTGCGCCCGCAGCCGTGCCGGTTCAAGTGGCCATGCCTGCGCTCGTGCCGGTGGCAGCGCCTGTGGCTGCGGTCGCGCCCGTGCAAATCGCGACGGCAAAATTGGCAGCTGATGCGCCACCGCAGACCGCCCCGGCTCAAGGCATGCGCTGGGTGCAGCAAAGCCCGCACATTCTTGAACTCAAGTCATCAGAAGTGTCTGCCGTGGCCGTGGCGCTGCCCGCGCTGCCAACGGTGGCGCGCGTCTTGCCGCGCGAAGTGCCGGTTGCACTAGCTGCCCTGCCCAGTGAAGCAGCCCAGCCGGTTGTGAACACTGACGAACCCGTTGCCAAGTTGGCCACCGCGCCGGTTGCGGCCACACTACCAGTCACCTCAATCGTTACCTTGGCGCAAATGGTGCTGCCACCCGCAATGCCGCTGCCTATCGCGGTTGACGGCGTGGCCAAGCTCAAGGTCGAGTTCAGCAACGGCGCCGGCCGCCAAGGCCTGGCCCGGTTCACGGCGGGGCAGATGTCGGCAGCCGGCGGCATCGGCGCGGTGCGCCTGACCAACCACCGCCACTACAACGTGATGCACACCGAAGTTCAGTACCGCTCTGAGCAAGACCGCGCTGCGGCGTCCACCTTGGCCAAAGCCATGGGCTTGAGCGTGGCGCTGGTTCACCAGCCCGGCTTGACCCTGGGCGTGGGCATTCGGGTGTTGTTGGGGCGCGATGCCGCCAAGCAGGCCGGGCCGATGTTGGCGGGGCGTCAACAGCCCGTCGGCGAAGCTGCTGCGAAGCAGCGTGTGGGCGTTTCCAAGAGCTGAGTGTGGGCAGCCTACGACCCCCGATCGGTGGGGTCGTGGCGTACGTCGGGGCCTAAATTGCTGCGCTCTTTCTCTTGCGAGCTTCAGTCGGGCGCCAGGCATCCGAGTGATCAAGCGACCCTCTAGAGTTGAGCGATCAATTCACCCAGGGCTGCCTACTTCACTTCCTGGTGCAAAGACTGAAAGCCGCGGGCAGCGTGGCAGACGGCGCCACACGGGTGTAATTCCGCAACTCGAGGTAGTCACCCATCGTCTTGGTCGGTGACGTGCTCGCGGTGTAGCGGTCATCGTTGTACGGCGAAGAGACAAACGCTGGCGTCGACTCGCCATCGCTCACGTCTTCGGCGAGAACGGCCAGGATGTCAGAGATCTTGGCCTTGCCCTCACTCCCGGCAACGCCTGTGGCGACCACGTCGATGCGGTACTTGATCCACGACGCCACACTCTGCGGGTAGGTGATCTTCAGTACGGCTTGCCCGCTCGCGTTGGTGCGGGAACTGCCCTCGAAGGTGACCAAGACGTCGGCCTTGCGCGGGTCGATTTGGCCGTTGCCGTTGGCGTCTTCTGAAAGACTGAACGGCGCTGCAACGATGGCCACCGAGTCGACAACGCCGTTGCGGTTCAGG
This sequence comes from Burkholderiales bacterium, assembly GCA_043766725.1. Classification (GTDB taxonomy): domain Bacteria; phylum Pseudomonadota; class Gammaproteobacteria; order Burkholderiales; family Burkholderiaceae_C; genus Rubrivivax. The sequence continues at coordinate 5,987 of JAYUHT010000546.1, forward strand.
TCTTCATTGGCGCACATGGCACCGTTCAGCGCTGGGTTGTAGACCCAATTGCGGCTGTCGGTGACCGGGTCGTACACGGTGAACCAATTGCCAACGTAGTAGCCCAACAAGTCAAGAACAGTCGTGAGCTGAACATCAGCCTTTGGCGCGCCGGAGGCGTCGTTCACCTGGATGAGAAAGCGCTTCACATAGTCGATGCCAGTCTCGCCCTTGACGATGAACTTGTCGGTGCCGATGCTGACCGAAAGCGGCTCCGAGATCACAGTCAACTTGGTTTCCATCAGCCGCTCAGCCGGGCAAACGGCACCCACGGCGAAGTCCTCGGTGCTCCAGCAGGCACGAACCACCACGCCATCGGTGGGGCTGGATCTTGAACTCGGGATATAGCTCGCGCTGGCCACGCCGACGGCGTCGGAATACACCAACGACGAGCCGGTGCTCATCACGCCACCCACCGAAAACGGATCGGGCAACGAGAACCGCACCCGAATGCCCTTGGCCGGGCGGTTGTCATCGTGCAGGAACAACGCGCGCACCTCCACCCGGTTGCTCGTGTTGACCGCGTTGGCCGCCACCCGGTCTGCCGACAGCGACAACGATGCCGCCTTCACGACTTCAGTGACGGGCGGGATGACGCCGCTGCTTGGCAACACCACCACGGCCTGCGTGATGCTCGTGCCGGCGCTGCTGGCGCGCAGGTCGAGGGTGCCCGTCGTGGCGGGAGCCGTGTACGAATACAGGTACTCACCATTGATGTCGGTCTTGCCTTTGACCTCGACGCCGGCTGCGCCATTGACCAAGATTTCCTGTTCGGGAATGGAACGCGCGTTGATGTCCGTGAGCCTGAACAGCACACTGCCCGTTCCACCCGGGCCCACGCTGGCGGGCAAGGCCGTGGCTGACAGGCGCGCACCGGTGACCTGTATCGCGGCGGTGCGGGTGAGGTTGCCGCTTTTCGCCGTGACAACGATGACGCGGTTGGATCGGTCGGCGCCGATGCCGATCTTCGCGATCACGACACCGTTGGCGTCAGTGACCTTGCCGCTCACGCCAGCGGTGGCGTTGGCATCGACGCTGACCGTGACCGGAATGTTGGCCAGCAAGTTGCGATTGCTATCGACGGCGGTCAATGTCGCGGTGACGGTTTCGGTGCCGCCGTTTTGCATGGAGCTGCCGCTCAGCACGAGCGCGAGGTCCGAGGCAACGGGCGTCGAGGCGGCCGTGGTGCCACCACCGCTCGACGTCTCAGTGGTGACGTCGCCGTTGGCCCCTCCGCAAGCCGTGAGCCCGAACGCAAATACCGTCAGGAAGGCCGCCGCCAACCCACGCACAGCGGCCCCAGGCTGACCCAATACCGAACCAACATTCACCATGTTCTCGCTCCCAAAAAGCTTGCACTGGCGCCGCGCCTGCCCTGCGCTGGAAGCCATTAGGTTGAGTGCCAAATGTACCGTGCAGCCATGCAGTTTGCGCTGATGCTGGCCCCCTGGAACAAGGGAAACATTCGGGCTCGCTATCAAGGCAAAGTGCTTTGCCACTTTCAATGATCACAGGCAGGCGGCCCCGCGGCCGGCGTGGGGGCAGGCGCGAACGCCGGCCTGGCGTGTGGCGACACGAATGGGGCGCTGTCAAGCGGTTTGGTGCCCTGGCATGACCCCGCGCGCCCGGTTGCTCAAGCTGCGTGGCCGCGCCGGCCGGGTCTTGGTGCCTGCCGCGCCGAGCTTCGCATCCATCCATGCCTTCACATCTGCGGGAATGTGCCTGCGCTGCGGGTCATTCAGGTCGTAGTACAGGGCATACATCTCGGCAAAGAACTCGGCCGGGCTCATGGCGGCGTAGGGGTCGGGCATGTGCTGGTGGATGAAGTCCAGGGTCTGCGTCTTCACGCACATCAGCGTGCCGTACCAGAAGTTCAGCGCGAAGGCGTAGCCATTGGCGCGCAGCCAGTTGGTGTGGTTGGCATACCAGTCTTCACCGCTTTGCTCAAAAGCCAGGCGGGCACCGCAGGCGGGCAAGCGCCACGGGCTGCCGTTGGGCGCATTGGGGGTCACTGTGGGCTTCCACTGTTCGCCGGGGCCGCAGGCCTGTTTGATGAGCGCGCGCACGCGGGCTCTGTCAAGCTCGCTCAAATCAGCGTAGCCAGCGGCCGGGCCCATGATGCGCAGCCAGTCTTCGATGCCGGCATCCGTGGCCGCGAAGCTGGCCCAGCCGAAACGCTCCCACAGCCAACCATCCACCAACGCCGGATTCGCCTCGTGCACGGCATGGCCTACTTCATGGCGCAGCGCGTCTTCGAATCGTTCCTTGAACGCCAACTCGGCCGAGCCGATTTCGATCTCACCGTGGCTTGATGAGTACAGCCCGCCGCCCACGCCCTGGCCGAGGTTGATCTCGCTGAGCTTGGTGTTGCCTTCCACATGGCTGTCGGGCAGTTTCTTCAACAGCCGCCACAGCGTGTCGATGTCGTTCTTGTCGTTGTTCTGGTACCAGGCATCTTCCAAGTCGATGCCAAAGCGCAGCTCGAACAGCTGGTCTTGCAGCGCCTGCTTGTCGATCTTCTTGGCCCACAGGAAGAGCTTGCGCAGATCAGTCTTGGCCTGCGAAGACAAGGCGCTGCCGCACGGCAGGCGCTTGAGCATGGTCTTGAACGCTGCGCTGCCGGTGACTGGTGGCTTGCCTTGGGCCAGGGCCAGCACCACGCTGTTGAGCTGGCTCATGGCGTCTTGCGAAGGCACCCAGCGCCGGTAGTTCACCCAGTGGTCGTGCCGCGCCGGCAAGGCGTACAGGTCGTGCCGGCGCATGGTGGCTGACCAGCGGCGCAGCACCGCCTCATCTTTGCAAAACTGCTC
>JAYUHT010000547.1:0-3331 GCA_043766725.1 Burkholderiales bacterium
GTTTCTCCAGGTTCCAGCACCCGGCCCTTGAGCTTCACAAAGTCCAGCAGCACGCCGCGGGTGAAGATCGGCGGCATCTTCTCCACGCCCAAGCGCGCCGCGCCCGTGGTACTGCGGATGCTGTCGCCGAGGTAGCCGTTGTAGAGCTTGTCGTCGTACCAGGCGTGGCACAGCGCATCCACGTGCGTGCCGATGTGCAGCGGCATCACCACCGTGTCCTCAGCGAACTGAAAGCCGCCCGGGCGTTTGCTGCCGGCCACGGCGTAGTCACCGCCATCGCGGCCCATGAAGTGCTGCAGGCCGCAGCGGTGCGCGGGCACGGGTGTCTTGCTTGACAGCAACTGCGCCAGGCGCAGCACCTCGCCGGTGCGCACCAACGCGCTGGCCCGTTTGACTTGCTCGGGCCCGATGTGGTTGAGCGCGCCGCGCTCGTCTTCAGGGCCCCAGCGACTCCAGTTGCTTTGGCTCGCGCGCGTCTCGCGCAGGGTTGCTGCATCAGTGGTCATGGTTTCCAGCCCAATCGGGTTGACAGGCGCTGCGCGGCGTCGCGCAAACGTTGCACGGCGGGATCGTTTTGCTTGAAGGTATCGGCGTCACCCATCATGGTCAAGGCCAGCACGATGGCGCCTGATGCATCGAACACCGGGGCACTGAAACCGTTCACGCCGCGCTCGTTGATGTCGGCCAGGATGGCACTGTCGATCTGCCCCAAGCGGCTGGCGCGCACGTCTTCAAGGTGCGCATCCACCGCGGCGCGCGAGGTGAAGGGCGAGCTTTCATTTTTCTGCGCCACCGCGATTTCGGCCTCGAGGTAGTGCGAGGTCACATCCTTCGGCAAGAAGGCGGCGAAGACCTTGCCCGTGGCCGAGCCCAACAGCGGCAGCACCATGCCGCAGCGCAGGCGCACCTCCACCGGCTGGCTGGCTTCGATCCACCAAATGAGCGTCGGCCCGAAGTTGCCCCACACACCCAGGCCCACGGTCTTGTCAGTCTCGCGGTTCAGGTCTTCAAGCAGGGGCCGGGCCAGATGCACGGCGTTCAGGCTGGCCACGTTGCTGCTGCCCGCGCCCACGTTGCGCGCGTTGTCGTATGGGTGCACGACCATGTACTTGCCGGCGCCAAACGCCAGCGGCTTGTTCGCGCTGGTGGAAATGCGCTCCACACGGCCCAGAAAGAGCAAATGGTCACCGCCCGGGTAGGTGGCTTCGGTGCGGCATTCGAGGTGCGCGGCGCAGCCGTCAAGCAGCGGCAGGCCTTCAATGCCGGGTGTGATGGCGACGCCGTCGAAGCGATCGGGCCCCGAGCGCGCAAAGCGGTTCGACACTTCGATCTGCTCTTCAGACAGGATGTTGACGACGAAACGCCTGGCCTGGCTGTAGACGGCGAAGGTGCTGGCGTTGGTGCGCAGGCTCCACACGATGAGCGGCGGGTCGAGCGACACCGAATTGAAGGAATTGGCCGTCATGCCGATCGGCGCGCCGTGTTCATCGAGCACGGTGATCACGGTCACGCCGGTGACGAACGAGCCCAGGCAGCGGCGCAGCTCGATGGGGTCGATGGCGTCCATGGCGGGTGCGGGCATCACGGCAGTGGCACTCATCAACGGTTAATTCAACAAGTTCTCGCGGAAGTTGCGGCCCTCGTAGGCCGTGCGGAAGATGCCGCGCTTTTGCAGCAAGGGCACCACATGGTCGACGAAGTCATCCACGCTGTCGGGGTTGGTGGTGGGGCTCAGGTTGAAACCTGCACAGCCGCTTTCGCGCCAGATGCGTTCCATCTCGTCGGCCACGTGTTCCGGCGTGCCGATGAGCTGCGGAATGGCCACCGACAAGGCCCACTGCGCGGCGGCGTCGCGCAGCGTGACGGCCTTGCCATCGGCACTGGTGGTGGTGGCGGCCAGCAGCCCGCGCGAGGCTTGCGTTTCCACTTCAGCCAGCGGGCGGTCGGGGTCCAGCCCGCTCAAGTCAACACCGAACACGCCGCACATGCGCGCCAAGGTGGCGTCTAGCGGAATGCGTTCGCGCAAGGCTTCGGCGCGCTGTCGCGCTTCAAGCTCCGTGCTGCGCACGATGGGTTGCAGGCCGAAGATCATCTTCGGGTCGCGGCCTTTGCCTTGCGCGGCAGCCGCGTCGCGCAACTGCGCCATGGCCTTCTTCATGCCGGGCAAATGGGCCTGGATGCCGAAGATGATTTCGGCGTGTTCCAGCGCAAAGCGCATGCCGCGGCCCGAACTGCCCGCCTGGATCAACAAGGGCCGGCCATAGGGCGAAGGCAGCACCGGGCACACCGCCTTGCAGCTCAGGTACTTGCCTTTGAAGTCGATCTGCTTGATCTTGGCCGGGTCAGCAAATTGGCCGTTGGCCTTGTCATGCAAGATGCCATCGGGCGGCACGCTGTTCCAAAGCTCATAGCAAATCGCCATGAATTCGTCGGCGAAATCATAGCGCTCGTCATGCGGCATTTGCGCGCCCATGCCATTGGCCAGGTGCTCGGCGTTGCTGAAGCCGGTGACGATGTTCCAGCCCACGCGGCCACGGCTCAAATAGTTGAGCGTGCTCATGCGCCGGGTGGCCAGGTAGGGCGTGGAGCCGGTGGTCGAAAGCGTGACACCAATGCCCAGGTGCTGCGTGGCCGCGGCCATCACTGCCACCAACGGCATGGGGTCGTGGTTGGGCCACGAGGCACCGTATTGCACCGAGGGCGCGACGCTGCCTTTGTACACAGCATGCGTGGCCGGGCTGTCGGCGAAGAACACGCCGTCGAAGCAGCCGCGCTCCAGCGTGCGCGCCATGTTTTGCCAATAGGCAAAGTCTTGCAGGCCATCAAGCTGGCCATCGGCCGGGTCGGCCCAGCTCAACATGGTGTGGGTGCTGGCGCTGTGGATCAGCATCTGCAGCAGGCGCATCTTTTGCGGCATGGCGGGTGTCTCTGTCTTTAGTGATTAACGAACGAGGGAACGCACAAAGTCGTCGCCCAGGCCGACTTCACGGCAATGCTTGGCGTAGCGGTCCAGGCGCAGGAAGACGTCGTCATAGTCCACCGCGTTGCCGGCTTCGTCCAGGTACACCAGCGGGCCCATGACATGGAACAGCGCCGTCATGTGGCCCACCGTGGGGTCGATGTACAGGGTGTGGATGTGGCCGGCGGGCTCGTAGGCAAAGCTGCCGGCGCGCGCGACCCAGTCGTGCTCGCGGTAGCCCCAGGCGCCGTCCATCGTCCACGCCGTCACCGGACTGGCATGGCGGTGCTTCTGGATCGTGCCCGAGCCCTGCGCCTTGAGGATGCTGACCCAGCCGCCGTTGGAGACATCAAACAGCAACGGGCGCACCTT
>JAYUHT010000548.1:0-3330 GCA_043766725.1 Burkholderiales bacterium
ACGCCGAGCTGCGCCAGGCGCGCAGCGTGATCGAACGCAGCCTGGCGCCGTTGCCGGTGAAGGTGCGGCAGTTCGCCTACCCGTACGGCGACGCCAATGCCCCGGTGCTGGAGGCGCTGCAACGCAACGGCTACGAGTTGGGCCTGACGGTGAACGCGGGCAGCAACCCGTTCTACACCTGGCCCTTGCTGATCAAGCGCACCATGATCTTCGGCGATCATGACCTAGACGCCTTCAAGGCCCGTGTGCAGCCCGCGCGCGGCCCCATGCGGCCATGAAGGCCGGCGCCGTTGTCCTGTTGACACTGGCGTTAGGCGCCTGCGGCACGCCCATGCCCTCGTTCAACCTGCCCGGCCCCTTGCCTGCGCCGGCCGACGCGGCCGCCACGGCGGCCAGCGCCCCCAGCACGGTTGAACTGGCGTTGGTGCAGTTCGTGCACCAGCACCGCGAGGCCGCCGTGCGCGCCGCTGCGGCCAGCCATTGGGCCGACGCGGCCTGGGCCGCCGAAGTGGTGCTGGCCGTGGCGCCGGGGGACATCGAGGCACGCTCGGTGCGCGAACTGGCGCAGTCGGCCAGCCTGGCCTTGATGCACGACCTGCTGCCCCGCGCGCGCCAGGCGCGCGAGCGCGGCGAGTTGGACCTGGCCATGCGCCTGTACCTGGAGGTGCTGCAGGCGGTGCCGCGCCACACCGGCGCGGCCGATGCGCTGCGCGACATCGAGCGTGCGCGTTCGCAGCGCGGCAGCCAGTTGGCGCGCCAAACCGTGCCGCCGCGCAGCGGGGCCGACGCCAGCGAGCGCAATGATGTTGAACACGCCATGTTGCTGGCGCAGCAAGGCGAAACCGAAGCCGCCATTGCGCTGCTTCAACCCCTGGCCGCAGCGCAGCGCGACAACACCGGCCTGCGCAACGCCTTGGCCGAGCTGCACTACCGCCACGCCGAAAGCCTGGCCGCAATCAACCGGCCCGCGGCCCTTGCCGCGCTGGAGCGCAGCCTGCAGTGGCAGCCGGGCCACCGGCTGGCCGCAGCCCGGCTCAAGGAGTGGCGCGTCGCGCCGGTTGCGCCCGCGCCCAGCCGGCGCTAACGTTCCATAGCGTTGGCGGCCGGCTCAGCACTTGCTGGCGGGCAAGCGCTTTTTCAGCTCGTAGGCCTTCTCACGCTCCAGCCGGGCGGTGCGATGCTCGATGTCCAGCTTCAGCACTTCGCTCCACGCCGCAATGGCGCCGCACACGTCCTGCTTGGCCATGGCCGTGCGCGCCTCGCGGGCGTAGCGTGTGATGCTGGCTTGGTGCTCGCGCTCGCGCTTGGCCACGTCGGCAGCGTTGTCTGTTGCCAAAGGTGCTGGCGCGGTTAGTGGCACGGGCACGGCCGGCTCGTTGGTCTGCGTCTCGGTGGGCGCGCTGCGCACGGTCTTGGCTGGTGGCTGTGGGGCCGGCGGCTGCTTGCCGGGCACGCGAATCACTTGGCCGAGTTGCAGTTGGCGTGGCACCTTGATGCCGTTGTAGCGGGCCAGCCCATAGAACAGGTCGCGGTCGTTCAAGAAGCGTTGCGCGATGGTGGCCAGCACATCCCCCGACTGCACTTTGTAGCTGAACGACTCACGGCCCAGCACGCCGATCGCGTCTTCGCGAATCTGGCGCATGAAGCTCAGCGCCGTCTTCTGTTGCGGCTCGGCGGCCAGCACCTTTTGCAACTCGGCCACGGCCTGGTCTTCCTGGCCGGCGTTGAGCAAGTCGCGCACGCTTTGCAGCGCGGCCTGGATGTCACGCTCGCCGAAAGCTGAAGGCGCAGCGGCCGATGCCGCGGCGTCGGCCGCCTTGGGTGCTGTGGCCTGGGCGGCGCCCGCCACGGGCTTTGGCGCTGGCCGCGGCGGCTCGGCAGGCTCGGTTGCACAAGCACCCACCAGCAAGGCGCAAGCCATGGCAGCCACGAATGCAGGCCCCCAGGCCGGCTTAAGCCGGCCGCCCCCCGCGGGGGTCAAGGAAAGTGGCGGAGCCACATTTCCTTGAGAGCGGGCTTGGCGAGGTGTTGTTGTGCGCAGCATGGCCATGGGGTGGCGGATATTCTGGGCCAAGACTTCGGCCATGCTGGCGCAGCGGCACAACGTTTGCCCCACCGCATTCGTGGGGGCGCGGCGCAGTGAAATCAGTTCAGGCCGTTGCTGGCCGCCACAGCGCCGCCCAAGCCGGCAGCTTTGAGCGATTGCGTGAACTTGGCTGCGTCTTGATAACCGATGACTCGCACACCCGTCAATTCGCGGCCCTGGGCATCAAAGAAGATGGTTCCCGGTGGGCCGAACAGGTGAAAGCGCTTGAGCAGCGCGCGGTCATCGTCGTTGTTGGCCGTGACATCGGCCTTGAGCAACAGAGCCTGGCTCATCAGCGAGGCGACGGTCGCGTCGGCAAAGGTGAAGCGCTCCATCTCCTTGCACGACACGCACCAGTCGGCATAAAAGTCGAGCAGCACCGGGCGGGTGGTGGCCTTCAATTCGGCGTCGAGTTCAGCCACGCTGCGCACGGTCTTGAACGCCAGCGCGGAGGCTTGCGCCGGCGGCTGCCACAGCGCCAGGCTGGGCGGCAACACCGGCTGGATGATCCACACCGCCACGCCCAGCAACAGCACGCCAAAGACCTTCTTGATGCCCAGCATCCACGGCCCGGCCCTGGGCAGCAAGGCGCCGGCCGAAGCCCCCACCAGCAGCAGCGGCACGCTCATGCCGAACGACAGGGCCAACAGGGCCGCGCCGCCCAACACCACGTCACGCGTCTGGCTGATGAACAGCAGCGCGCCAGCCAGGGGCGCGCTGACGCAGGGGCTGACGATCAGGGCCGACAGCGCACCCATCATGAACACACCGGCCAGCCGGCCGCCGCCGTGGCCGTGCGACATGTCGGTCAATCGTTGCTCCAGCGCCGCGGGCAGGCGCAGCGCAAAGACATCGAACATGGCCAGAGCCAACAGCACCATCACCAACGCAAAGGCACCGAGCACCCAAGGCGTTTGCAGGGCCGCGGCCAGGCCTTCGCCGGCCAGGCCGGCGGCCACGCCGAGCGCGGTGTAGACCAGGCCCATGCCCAGTGAATACACCGCTGCCAGGCCCAGGCCACGCCCGCGCGAGACGGCATTGCCCCGGCCCACAATGATCGACGACAAGATGGGCACCATGGGCAGCACACAGGGCGTGAACGCCAGCAGCAGGCCCATCAGCGCAAAGGCCCCGGCAATGGCCCATAACCGGCCACTGCGCAGGACATTGAGCACGCTCGCGCTTTCGTCGCTGTCGCTGTTGTTGCCACCTTTGACGCCAGGCGCGGGCGCGGCGCTGCCGGG
>JAYUHT010000549.1:0-3328 GCA_043766725.1 Burkholderiales bacterium
GAGCCACTGGCAATGAGTTTCACCACGTCATCGGTGGCCGGGTCAAGCACGGTAAATGCCGAATCGGTGACGCCGGGCACCACTGAGGGTGCCGTGCAGGCTGGGTTCGCGTACGCCGCCACACACTTCGCCAGCGCCTTACGCTGGGCGATGGTGAGCGTGGCGTCATTCAAGGTGGTGTAGTAGCGCGCCGCCGAACGGACCGACTTGGTCAGGATGTCGTAGGACTGAAGCGCCCGCCCCACTTCAACCGTGCCCATGGTCAGGCTCACCATGACCATGATGATCAGCGCCAGTTCGATCGCGGCCACGCCAGGCTGCGCTTGCCTGCGCGCAGCCATTGCACGGCGAGCCCTGTGCATGGTCTGGCTCATTTCGCCAAAACCGGCACGAGTGGCCCGTAGGTGCCGCCGGCCAAGCCACTGCTTGCGCACGGGGTGTTCACCGCGGAGGCCAGCCCCAGATATTCGATGTCCAGCGTGTTGGAGGTCTGTAACCACTGGGCTGGCGGCCCTCCGTCTTTGACCGGCGCCAACAACAAAATACAACCAAAGTCGAGCACCGGCGGGTTGGCGCTCCCTGATGAATTCCACACCGAGCAATTGACCATGGCCGCAGTGGCGACGCGGCGCTTCTGACCCAATGACGCGTGCTGGGCGCTCGTGAGCACGGTGATCGAGCTTGGGGCACCCCCCGGTGGTTTGAAGCTTGCGCGGCTGGCCAGCCGGGTCACGTAGTTGGCGTAGTTGTTCGAACCAGTGGGGTAGCTGTAGCCGGTGAAGTCGGGCGGCGCGGTGGTGGAGTTGAGTGGGTTCTTGTAGATGCCGAAGCGCGAATTCCAGGCCGATTCCAAAGTGCTGACGACACCTGGCTGGCCGACGGTAGCACCCACCACAACATTGCAGGAACCGTTGCCCGTGATCAATGCTCGCAACTCGGATGCACCCCCCGCTGGCGGAGTGAAGTCGAGCCAGCCGTAGTTGCCCGTGCCGTACCCTGAACCTGGGTTGTTCACCGACACCTTGCGTGCGCCAACGACCAGGCCCCAGGGCGGTGACGTAGTTGCGGTGGCACCCGGCACGATGCACAGCGCCACCGGAAAAGCGCAAGTGCTCTGCGCATGCCCGAGCTTGGCCACCGCATCGGCCGACACCGAGGCCGTTGAACTAACGCCGCTAACGAACGTGCTCAACAACGGCTTGAAGAACAGTGCGTTGCCATCGTCGTGGTAAGTACACCTGACAAATTTGGCCGTTGCCGGCGTGATGCCGCCAAAGCTCGTTGATGTGGCGGCGATCCAGGGCTGGCCGGACAAGGCCGTGCTGAATTCCACCGTCACATCGGCCAGAACGAAATTGTCTTTCTGGAAGTGCAGCCGGTTCACCGTCTGTGCCGTGCGCGTGGCCACGCCATTGCGGGCAATGTCCATGGTGGCCAGGGCATGGGCGCGCGCGACATCAAAAATATTCGGGTCGTTGACACCGGTCAACGGCGAGGTGGCGGCCAGCGCGCAGCCGTCCATCGCATTCTGGATTTCAGTCTTGTAGACGAACAGCCGCGCCAGATCGACCACCAGGGCACCGAAACCAAACAGGATGGGCAGTGACATCAGCGCCAGGATGGCTATCGCACCGCGCTGCGCCGCACGGCGGAGTGACGTGGGAACGAAAGCACGCATGGCGAACCCTCCTCATTGCCCGGCGCTGGAAGCCGTGACACCGATGACGCTGAACGTCGGCGGCGGGCTCTTGTAGCTGTCGCGCTGCTTGGCCAGCGTGTTGCGAGCAGCCTGGGCATCCGCCAACGCGGGCAACGCACTGTCGCGCCCAGCCGCGGGGTTGAGGGTTTGCAACGCCACGGCATGGCGCACGCTTTGGCCAAAGGCCTGGTCGAGGTTCGGGCTGGTTGCCATGCAGCCGCTCAGCAGGGCCACAGCCAGACTTAATGGAACAACAGGGGTGCGGATCATGGTGTGGCCCTCACTTCAATTGCAGGTTGTCGGTTGGTGTTTTGGGCGCGCCGGCCTTGCGCCCGCCGTCGGGAACTTCAGCCCGGCCCGAACCTTCGAGCTTGCCGTCGCGAATCATTTCAAGGCGCGAAGGCGGTACGAAACCGTCGGTGGGCAGGGCCACGTCACCGGGCAGGGACTTGATCAGCCGCGCGGTGATGACGAACAGCAGTTCGGTGCGGTCCGTCTGGAATTCAGTGGAGCGGAACAGCGCGCCGAGCACCGGCAGATCGCCCAGGAACGGGAAGCGGCTGATGTTTTCGGTGACGTTGTTCTTGATCAACCCGGCAATGGCCATGCTCTGCCCATCGCGCAGCAAGATGGTGGTGGCCACACGGCGCGTGGTGAAGCTGGGCAGCACCGCCGTGGCACCGCCTACGGTGGTGAAGGGGCTGCCAGTGCGGGTGAGCTCTGAAACTTCGGGCGCCACTTTCAGGTGAATCACGTCACCATCCAGCACCACGGGCATGAACTTCAGACCGACGCCGAATTCCTTCTCTTCCAGGGTGATGGTCACGCCACCGGCTTCAGACGTCCGCGCAACCGGAATGAACACCTTGCCGCCCGCCAGGAAGCTGCCTTCCTGGCCGCTGACAGCCACGATGTTCGGCTCGGCCAGGATTTTCACCACCCCGTCGTCGCGCTTGGCGTCAACCGAGGCCGAAGAGCCGCGCGAGTTGCGCGCCACGATGCTGCCGAACACGTCTTGCAATTGCGAGGTGAGCAGCCCGTAATGAATGCCGCCGAAGGTGCGGCCAATGTTCAGGCTGATGCCGAACTGGTCGAGCAAGGTGCGCGAGACTTCGGCCACCTTCACTTCCAGCATCACTTGCTGGGCTTGCGCAATGGCCATCAGGTTGATGACACGCGGCGAGGTGGCACCACTGCCCGCGCCACCCCCACCAGCCCCGGCGGCGGCGCCCGCGCCCACGCCTTGGCCGGCCGCGCCTGCAGCTACCGGCCGCGCAAAGGCACGCGCAAAACCTTCAGCCACCGACACCGCATGGTCGGCCTTGACCGAACTGCTGACCACGCCCGCCAGCACGATGGAGTCGGCCGCCGAACGCACGACGATGCCTTTTTCATTCGGCAAGATGGCTTCGATCTGGCGCTGCAAGGTGACCGTGTCGATGGTGACCGAGACATCAAGAACCGTGACCTGCCCGCCCTTGCGCCACAGCATCACGTTCGACGACCCGAAGGTCTTGCCCAGCAGGTAAAGCTCGCGCGTGCCGGTGAGGGTGACATCGAGCACCGCCGGGTTGCCCAGCGAAATGCGCTCGATCGGCGCGGGCAGGCGCACCAGGGTGGATTTGCCCA
>JAYUHT010000550.1:0-3323 GCA_043766725.1 Burkholderiales bacterium
CGGCGCTTTCAATCACCTGAACCGCACCGTCGTCGTCAGATCGGCGGCCCACCCGGGCGTCTTGTTCGGGCGCCACGCTGCTGACCATTGGCAGCAGCGGGGCGGCAATCAAAGGTGGCTCGGTAACGTCTGCCAGCACCGGGGCGGCGGCACCAATCACCTCATCGTCGGGGCGCGGCTCGACCCGCCCATAGTCGGGCTCGGCCATGCCAGCCGTGGCGGCTTGGGCGTTCCACCAGGCTTTCTTCTTTTCCTTCTGCAAGGCGCGCAAGCGCCAGGCCAACCAGCCGGCCATGCCCAGCAGCAAGGCCGCCGCGCCGCCCATCACGGGAGCGAACTGGCTGTTCGATTCGGCATCGATCAAACGCGAACGCATGCTGCGCGCCAGGTCGCGATTGGACTGCGCCTCGGCGCGCAGCTTCTTCAGGTCGCGCTCCAGCAGCTTGACCCGATCTTCCTGGATCGATGCCACAGCGTCCGACGCGGCCACGGCCGCCACCGCCGACGCCTCGACGCTGGCCAGCACCTGGTCGCGCGCCGCAGAGATCAACGGGCTGCGCGCCGACACCGCGAACGTGTCCAGCCGCAGGCGTGGGCCGAGTGTGGCCACCGGCGTGTCGCTGCCTGCCGCAGCAGTTTCAGTGCTCAGCGCTGCGGCCTCGGCAGCCGTGATGCTGACGGCCGGCCCGGCCAGGGCGGCGGCGGCCACGGCCTGGCGCAAGCTGGGTTTGTCCTGTTTAGTCGCCGGTTTGGCCGGTGGCGCGGCGGCCACGGCCGGCGCAGGCTTGGGCACGGCGGCGGCCTGTGCCGGCTTGGCGCCAGCCGGTGCAACGGCCTGGAGCCCAGCCCGCTGCGCAGCGTCGGGCGGCGCGGCCGGCACAAGTTCAGCCGCCGCAGCCTGGGCCGGCAGCGCCGTCACCGGCAGTGCAAAGTGCGTCAGCTCAGGCGGGTCGGCAAAGGCCACGATCTTGCGCGTCAGCCGCGTGGGGCAGCCCAGCGCCAACTGCACGGTGACCACCGGTTCTTCCACCGCCACATGCGTGCGCACGCGCACGATGTGCTGCAGCGTGGCGCCTTCGCCGCTGGTTTCAATCAACGCTTGCACTGCCGTCGGGCTGAGTATCGTGTCGCCCAGCGACACCTCAGCACGCACGCAGCTGTTGACCAGCGACTCCGTGGCGTCCAGCAGCACCGGCACGCTCAGGTTCAGCGGCTGGCCGAGCGACACGGTCTGCGGCGCCTTGCCCAGGCCCATGCCGAGGGACGGCGTGGTCACGGCCAACGCGGCAAGACTCAACAGTGTCAAAGGCGGCAGCCGCATGTTCATCCAGTGCGCTCAAGGGTCATCTTCGCCAGCACTCTAGCGGCGCGCCACGCGGGGCAATGGCGCGAAAAGACCCCCAATCACCCACCAGTGCGCTGCCGTGCCAGGCACTGGCACAGCCCTCGTGGAGAATGCGCCGCAACGGGTTGCTGTCGCAGCCGGGACAGGCCATGAATTCAGCGGTTCTTACAATCGACGAGAAGCAAACCATCGAGGCGGGCGTCTGGTTCTCCAAGCTTTCAGCAGCCTTGCGCGAGGACATCCTGGCCCGTGCACAGGTGCGCCGCTTGGCCGATGGCGCCCCCTTGGCGGCGCGCGGTGCGGCGGCCGAAGAATGGTGCGGCGTGGCCCGCGGCTCCGTGCGGGTCGGCTCGGTTTCACTGGCCGGCAAGCAAGTCACGCTCACCTACGTGGAGCCCGGAACCTGGTTCGGCGACATCGCCTTGTTCGACGGCTTGCCGCGCACGCACGACGCCGATGCCCATGGCGCCACCACCTTGCTGTGCGTGCGCAAACCCGATTTCAAGTGGCTGCTGCAGCAACACACCGAGTTGTACGACGCCCTGCTGCGCCTGAACTGCCGCCGCTTGCGCCTGATGTTCACGCAGTTCGAAGACCTGAACACGCGCCCCTTGCAAGCCCGGCTGGCCAAGCAGATCCTGCTGTTGGCCAAGAACTTCGGCCAGGCCGACGGCAACGCCGTGCGCATCGGGCTGCAACTGGCGCAGGAAGACCTGGCGCAACTGGTGGGCGCCTCGCGCCAGCGCGTCAACCAGGAGCTGAAGGGCTTCGAGCGCGAAGGTGCGGTGCGGGTAGAGCCCACGCGCCTGGTGGTGTTGTCGCGCGAGCTGTTGCTGCAATTCGCCGAGCGTTGACCAAGGGAAAGAACTAGCCATGGAACAGTTCACCGGCACCAAGGCCGTGGCCGAACGCCACGCCTTCGACACCCTGGCCTTGCAGGCGTATCTTGAACAGCACCTGAGCGGCTTTGCCGGGCCCTTGAGCGTGGAGCAGTTCAAGGGCGGGCAGTCCAACCCCACCTACAAACTCAACACGCCGGCGCGCTCGTATGTGATGCGCTCCAAGCCCGGGCCGGTGGCGCGGCTGCTGCCTTCTGCACATGCCATCGAGCCCGAATTCCGCGTCATGGGCGCGCTGGCCGACACCGCCGTGCCGGTGGCACGCATGCTCGTGTTGTGCACCGACGAAACGGTGATCGGCCGCGCCTTCTATGTGATGGAATTCGTTGCAGGCCGCGTGCTGTGGGATCAGGCGCTGCCCGGCCTGAGCCGCGACGAACGCGGCGCCGTCTATGACGAGCTGAACCGCGTCATGGCGGCCTTGCACAACGTCGATGTGGCCGCCGTGGGCCTGGCCGACTTTGGCCGCCCGGGCAACTACTTCGAGCGCCAGATCAGCCGCTGGAGCAAACAGTACGTGGCCTCGGCCACCGAGCCGATTGCCGCGATGGACCGCCTGATCGAATGGCTGCCCGGGCGCATCCCGGCGCTGGCGCGCGACGACAAGCAGGTTTCAGTG
This sequence comes from Burkholderiales bacterium, assembly GCA_043766725.1. Taxonomy (GTDB): domain Bacteria; phylum Pseudomonadota; class Gammaproteobacteria; order Burkholderiales; family Burkholderiaceae_C; genus Rubrivivax. The sequence continues at coordinate 2,864 of JAYUHT010000550.1, forward strand.
GTGCACGGCGACTACCGGCTGGACAACGTCATCTTCCACGAAAGCGAGCCGCGCATCCTGGCCGTGCTCGACTGGGAGCTGTCCACCGTGGGCCACCCGCTGGCCGACTTCAGCTACCACTGCATGGCCTGGCACATCGAGCCCGGCACGTTCCGCGGCATCGGCGGGCTGGACCATGCGGCATTGGGCATCCCCAGCGAAGCCGAATACGTGCGCCGCTATTGCGAGCGCACCGGCCGGCATGACGCGGCTGCCTTGCACGCCGAGTGGGATTTCTACCTGGCCTACAACATGTTCCGCCTGGCAGCCATTCTGCAAGGCATCGTCAAGCGCGTGGCCGACGGCACTGCCGCCAGCGCCGACGCACAGCGCGCCACGCTGGGCGTGAGCACCTTGGCAGCAATGGGTTGGGCCAGCGCCCAACGTTTCAGTTAACTCAAACACCACGTTCAACCGGAGA
>JAYUHT010000551.1:0-3319 GCA_043766725.1 Burkholderiales bacterium
CGCACCCAGGCCAGGGTCAGCCACCACGCCCGCCACGGCCGGCGCCGGCTCGCGCAGGGCCAGCGCGGCGTAGCCCACCACGCGCTCGCGCGGCCCGGCGGTGTCGCCCGAATTGCACAGGCCCAGGCGCTGCGCCCGCAGCCTCAAGCGCGCGGCCAGCAGCAACGCGCCGTTGAGCGCGCGCGCGCCGCAGGCCTCGCGTGGGTGCAGGTCGGTGGCCAGGCTTTCGATGCGCTGCACGGTGGCCCGGTCGATGGTTTGAGCCTGTTCATAGGGCAGGTAGTGCGACAGATCCGAGCTGATGACGATCAGCGTTTCGGGGCCGCCCCACAACCGCTCCAGCACCTGGGCCACGGCGGCAGGTGATGCGTCACCCACGGCCAGGGGCACCAGCTTGAAGTTGCCCAGGCAGGTCTGCAAGAACGGCAGTTGCACTTCCAGTGAATGCTCCTGGGCGTGCGGCGCATCGCTGAACACCACTTGCGGCAAGCCGCGCAAGCCGGCCAGCGCGTCCAGGTCGAGCGCCACCGGGCCCAGCGGCGTGGCAAAGGCCTGCACCGTGGGTGCGGCCAGGCCGTGCACGGCCACGCGGTGCACCGGCCCGAGCAGCACCACGCGGCTGATGCCGCTGGCCGCGCCGCGCAGCAGCGCGTAGGCGCGTGCGGCCATGGCGCCGCTGTACACATAGCCCGCATGCGGCACCAGCAGCAGCTTGGGCGGCGGGCCTGGCGCGGGCGGCGCGGCGCCAAGGTACTGCGCCAGGGCCGCGCGCAAGGCCTGCGCCTGCGCCGGGTAAAAGCTGCCGGCCACGGCAGCGGGGCGGGTGGCGGCGGCTGGGGTGGGGGCCAGGCGGGCGGTGTTCATGGGCAAGATCCTCAGTCCGGCAGTTTGCGCCAGCGCTGCGCCACGTCAAGCCCGGAACAGCTCGGGCAAAGCCGCCGCCAACCTATGATCTGCGCATGCCTGCGGCCGCATCAGTGCAAGAGGTAATCGCGCAACTGGCCCACGCCTCGAGGCGCCGTGTGGCCGGCTGGTGGGGCATCGTTTGCCTGGCCGCGGCGCTGGTGGACACGGTGTTGCGGCCAGCCACCTACCGCGCCGAAAGCTGGCGCAACCTGGCGCAGCACATCGTGCACGACGCCGCGCCGATGCTGGCCTGGTTCACCGTGCTGACCACGCTGATCAGCCTGATCGTGATCCGCATCGTGGTCGTCACCGCGCTGAGCTATGGCTTGACGCGCTATGCGCTGGAAATGGTGGTGCGCGTGCTGGTGCTCGAATTGATCCCGCTGGCGGCGGCGCTTTTTGCCGCGCTACGCTGCACCGTGCCCAACGCCGCTGAAGTGGCGGCGCTGCGTGGCCAGGCACCCTGGCACGGGGGCGCGCCCGACGATGCCATGCAGCGCGAGGTGCTGCCGCGTGTGGCCTCCGGCCTGTTTTGCGCCCTGCTGCTGGCCGCCATGAGCTGCGCCGTGACCTTGGTGGTGGCCTACCTGTCGGTGAACGGCTTCACGGCTTCGGGCCTGGCGGCGTACACCCGCATCGTGGGCCATGTCTTCAACCCCGCGGTGGCGCTCATTCTTGGTTTGAAGGTCGTCTTCTTCGGCCTGGCCGTGGCGCTGGTGCCGATGGCCGCGGTGCTTGACGGCGACCCGCACCACCGGCGCCGGCCGAGTGCCGAGTTGGCTGGCCTGGTGCGCATGTTTTTGGTGATCCTGCTGATCGAGGCGGTGTCGTTGATCGGCAACTACTACTGACCCACGGCACACTTCGGCATGGCTCAAGACCAACCTGCGGCGCCCGCGCCCGTGGCCCATGTGCAGTTCAAGGCGGCGCTGCTGCTGGCGCTGTTCGTGCTGCTGGTGGGCGCCACCGCGCTGTACCTGATGTATGCGCGCGGCAACTTCGAGGCCACGCAGCGCCTGGTCTTGCTGGCCGAAGACTCCGAAGGCGTGAGCGTGGGCATGGACCTGACCTTCGCCGGCTTCCCGATCGGCCGCGTGCGCCGCGTTGAACTCGGTGACGACGGCAACGTGCGCATCCTGATCGACGTGCCGCGCAAAGACGCGCACCGGCTGCGCACATCGAGCATCTTCACCCTGGTGCGCAGCCTGGTCGGTGGCGCCAACCTGCGCGCCTACAGTGGTGTGCCGAGCGACCCGCCGCTGCCCGCCGAGGCCGAGCGCAAGGTGCTGGTGGGCGACGCTGCCGCCGAGCTGCCGCGCCTGGTGGCCGCGGCGCGCGATGTGTTGAACAACCTGGCGCAACTGTCGGCGCCTGATGGCGTGCTGGCCACCAGCTTGGCCGCCAGCCTGGCCAACGTGCAGGCGCTGAGCGAACAGGCCAAGGGCCCGAGCGGCGCATTGGGCCTGCTGGCCGGCACGACTGACGCGCGCCAGATCAGCGCGGCGCTGGCCCGCACCAACGCCTTGCTGGCGCGGCTCGATGGCCTGGCCGCGCGCGCAGATGTCCAACTGCTGGGCCCCGACGGCCTGGTGCGCGAAAGCCGCGCCACGCTGGCGCAACTCGGCGTGCAACTGGGTGAATTGTTAGCTGCTGCCCGCGGCGCGCTGAAGCAGGTTGACGCGGTGCTGGCCGAGGCGCAAGGGGTGGCCGCCAACGCCCGCAGCGCCAGCACCGATCTCACCGCCTTGCGCAGCGAAGTGGATGCCACGGTGCGCAAGGTTGAACAGTTGGTGGACGAGGTCAACCGCAAGTGGCCGTTTGCCCGCGACACGGAGTTGAAGCTGCGATGAGCCGCCACGGCTTTCCCGGGGTGATGCGGCTGGCCGGCGCACTGGTGCGCGGTGCAACGCTGGGCATGATGTTGGGCGGGATGCTGGCGGGCTGCGCCTCAGGCCCGCCGGTGCCCGAGTGGCAGGGCAATGCCAAGTCGGCGATGGACCAGGCCCTTGAGGCCTATCTCCGCGGCGACACTGCCGCTGCAGCGCGCGCCTTCGACCGTGCGCGCGAGCAACTGCGGCGCAGCGGCCGGCCCGAGTTGCTGGCGCGCGCCGAGCTGCTGCGCTGCGCCACCCAGGTGGCCAGCCTGGTGTTCGAGCCCTGCGCCGGTTTCGAGCGGCTGCGCGCTGACGCCGCCGCGCCCGAACTGGCTTATGCGAATCACCTGGCGGCGCGGCCCCTGGCGGCGGCGCAGATCGAGCTGCTGCCGCCCGGGCAGCGCGGCGTGGCGCGCGGGTTGGCCGGTGGCGCTGGCACCGCCAGCGGCGTGCCAGACATCACCGACCCGCTGGCGCGCTTGATCGGCGCAGCAGTGCTGTTCCAGGCTGGCCAGGCCAGCCCGGCGACGCTGGTGCTG
>JAYUHT010000552.1:0-3304 GCA_043766725.1 Burkholderiales bacterium
GCTGAGCATGCGGTCGACGCGGTACAGGTATTCGTTGGTGTCTTCCAGGAACAGAACGGCGCCATCGCACGAAGGCATGTAGGGCGAGCCCACCATGGCGGCCAGCACGGCCAGGTTGCCGCCGATCAGCCGCCCACGCGCCAGGCCGGCGCGCAGGGTGCGAATGCGGCCCTCGCGCGGCACCAGTTGGTCAGCTTTTTCAAGCGGGTTGCGCAGCGTCAGGGCGCGCGCATCGGCCACCGCGCCTTGCCAGTGCTGCACATCGAATTCGTTCCAGTCCGACGCCGCAAACGGCCCGTGGAAGGTGACCAGGCCGGTGCGGGCATGGATGCCGTTGAGCAGTGCTGTGGTGTCGCTGAAGCCGCCAATGACCTTGGGCTTGCGCGCGATGAGTGTGTAGTCGAGCAAGGGCAGTATGCGCGTGGCGCCCGAGCCGCCGCCCACGGCGAGCAAGGCGTGCACGCCGTCGTCGGCAAAGAAGGCATTCACGTCGGCGGCACGCTGCACATCGGTGCCGGCAAAGTGGCCGTAGCGGGCACGCAGGTTCACGCCCTCGCGCGTGCGAAAGCCCAGCGCGGCCAAGGCTTCGGCGGCTTGCTCGTAGCGTTGGACTTGAAACCCGGCGCCTGAAGGGTTGATGAGACCAATGGTGTCGCCCGGCTTCAGGCTCGGCGGGCGCACGGCGGGCAGGCTCGCCGCACCTGGCGCCTGCGCCAACGCATTGCTGCCCAGCAACAGCGTGGCCAGGCTGGCGTTGAAGGCGCGGCGCGTGGCGGTGGGCATGTCAAAGCACGGCCGCATCGAGCAAGCGAATGGTGCCGGCATCGGCATCCATTTCGGCCCGCACGCCCAGCGGCAAGGTGAGCTTGTTCTTGATGTGGCCGAACTGCGCGCCCCGGTAAATCGGAACGTTGAGCGGCTTGAAGGCGCTGTCAAACACTTCATCGAGCGTGAGTGCGCCGAAGCCTTCGCCGGGGTTGCAGTCGCTGAAGCCGCCCAGCACCACGCCGGCCAGGTTGTCCAGCGCGCCGCACAGCATCAAGGTGGACAGCATGCGGTCGACGCGGTAGACGTACTCGTTCACGTCTTCCAGAAACAGGATTGCGCCGTTGAAGTTGGGCAGGTAGGGCGAGCCCGCCAGCGAGGTGAGCACCGCCAGGTTGCCGCCCAGCAGCGGCCCACGGGCGCGCCCGCTCACCACCGTGCTGGTGCGGCCTTCTTTGCTGATCAAGTCATCTCCGGCCTGCACCGCATTGCGCAAGGTGTGGGCCTGCGCTTCCATGGCCACGGCGCGGAAGTGGCCCACGCTGAAGGCGTTCCACTCCGAGCGGCCCAGGGGGCAGTGAAACGTGACCAGCCCGGTCTTGGCCTGCACCGCGTTGATGAGTGCCGTGAGGTCGGAAAACCCGCCCAGGAACTTCGGGTTGCGGCGGATGAGTTCGTAGTCGAGCAAGGGCAGCACGCGGTTGCCGCCGGAGCCACCGGTCACGGCCAGCAGGCCGGCGATTTGCGGGTCTTCGAAGAGGGCGTGGATGTCGTCAGCGCGCTGCTGCGGCGTGCCGGCGTTTTGGCCGTGCCGCGCGCGCAAATTCGGCGCCTCGCGCACCTTGAAGCCGAGCGCTTGCAGGCGCTCATGGGTTTGCTCGTACGGTGCGCGCTCGAACACGGCGCCCGAAGGGTTGATCAGGCCGATGGTCTGGCCGGGCTGCAGGCGAGCTGGGCGAAGCAGGGTGGGTAATGTGCTCATGGCTTGTTAGTGCTTGGTGGGCGGTTCAAGATCCACGAACTCAAACCAGTTCGAGGTGAACAGCGGCCGGCGAAAGCCGATCAGGCCCGGCCGGGTGAGCGTGATCATGACCAGGTGCGTGCGCAGCTTGTAAGGCATCCAGGCCACGGTCAGGCGCTTAGCTTGCTCGAACAAGGCGTCGCGTTGCGGGCCATCGGGCAAGGCCTGGAGTTGCGCCAGCAGCTCGTTCATGGCCGGCAGGTCGAAGCGCGCCAGGTTCATGCCGCCGGCCGCTGCGCCGTCGTAGCGCAACAGGCCTTGCACGCCGTCGGGCGCGCCGGCGCGGCCGCTCACGCTCCACATCATCAGCTTGCCGGCGCGCGCGGCCTTGTATTGCTCGGGCCACTGCGCGGCGCGGAACTCGATGCGCAGGCCAATGGCCTGCATGTCGCGCTTCATCAGATCGTCATAGCGGCGCGTGTCCTGCGCCGGCTGGGTGGCCATTTCCAGCAGCAGCGGCTGGCCATTGGGCAGCTCGCGCCAACCGTCGCCATTGCGATCAACGTAGCCATACTGGTCGAGCAGGGCGCGCGCCTTGGCCGGGCTGTACTCGCTCATCTCGCTGCGCCAGGCGGCATCAAAGCCGCTCATGTGAACCGTTACCGGCGACTGCGCCGGCACCGCCGAGTTGTAGCGCAGCAGCTTGATTTCACGCTCCACGTCGATGGCCAGCCCGATGGCGCGGCGCAGCGCCACTTGCGCCGGCGCATAGCCGCCCACCACCGGGTGTTCCATGTTGAACATGGTGTAGTAGGTAGCCGGTATCACCACGCGGTCAACCTGCACGCCGCGCCGCGCCAGATAGGGCGCGAGCTGCCCGCCCGGCATGGCCAGGTGGGTGAAGGTGTCGGGCACCAGCGCCCAGTCGGCCTCGCCGTTGAGGAACGACAGCCAGCGCGGTTGGTCTTCGTCGATGATGGCCACTTCAACGCGGTCGACCATGGGCACGCGCTTGCCTTTCAGCTTGGCCAGCATGGCTTGGCCTTCGCTGTCATCGGGCCGGGGCGCTGCGTCGTAGAACACTTCGCGGTAGGCGGTGTTGCGTTCGAGCACGATGCGCGAGGCACGGCGCCATTCCAGCAGCTTGAACGGCCCGGTGCCCACGGGGTGCTGCATGCTGAGTTCGCCATGCGCTTCAATCACTTCGCGCGCCACGGCAGCGGTGGCGGTTTCGGCCAGCCATTGCGGGAAGCGTGGCCGCCCGGCGTCGAGCACAAAGCGCAGCGTGTGGCGGCCCAGCACCTGCAAGCCCGCGATGGGCTGGTCGTAGTCGAACGGCTTTTTTTGCTCCAGCGCCGCGCGGCGCAGCGCCAGCAGGCCGCTGATGCCGGCCTGCTCCATCGAACTCCAGCCCGGACTCTTGCTGGCCGGGTCAGCCAGGCGTTTGATGCTGTATGCGTAGTCGGCCGCCACCAGCTCGCGCGGCCTGCCGCCGAAGGCCGGGTCGGGCGTGAAATAAACACCCGGCTTGAGGTGAATGGTCCAGGTGCGGAAGTCGGCCGACGCTTCAGGCATGGC
>JAYUHT010000553.1:0-8724 GCA_043766725.1 Burkholderiales bacterium
GGCCGGTGTTTTTTTCCACGCTGATGGTGGTGAGCCACCTGGCGATCAAGAGTTTCGACCTGGTCATGGCGCTCACCAACGGCGGCCCCGGTTTCGCCACCGACCTGCCCGCCACCTTCATGTACGCCATGGCGTTTTCACGCGGGCAAATCGGCCTGGGCGCGGCCTCGGCGGTGGTGATGCTGGCCATGGTGGCAGCCATCGTCGTGCCGTATTTGTATTCAGAACTGCGGGTGAAAAAGTGATTCGCCTTCAGCGCTGGCTGCTGTGGGGCACGCTGCTGTTGTTTGCAGCCTGGTTCCTGATGCCCTTGTATGTGATGCTGGCCACGTCGCTCAAGAGCATGGAGCAGGTGCGCAGCGGCCACCTGCTTTCCTGGCCGGTGGACCCGACGCTCACCGCCTGGGCCAAAGCCTGGGGCGCGGCGTGCACAGGGGTGGACTGCGGCGGCCTGAAGCCCTTCTTCATGAACTCGCTGCTGATGGTGGTGCCGGCGGTGCTGGCATCCACCGCCATCGGTGCGCTCAACGGCTATGTCCTGTCGAAGTGGAAGTTTCGCGGCAGCGAAACCCTGTTCGCCCTGCTGCTGTTCGGCGTGTTCATGCCCATGCAGGTGGTGCTGCTGCCCATGAGCCAGGTGCTGGGCTGGCTGGGCCTGGCCAGTTCGATCTGGGGCTTGATGCTGGTGCACATCGTGGCCGGCATTCCCAGCACCACGCTGTTCTTTCGCAACTACTGCGTGGGCCTGCCCGATGAACTGGTCAAGGCCGCCATGCTCGACGGCGCCGGCTTCTGGCAGATCTTCTGGCGCATCGTGCTGCCGCTGTGCACGCCGATCATCGTGGTCACCATGATCTGGCAGTTCACCAACATCTGGAACGATTTTCTCTACGGCATCGTCTTTTCGGGTGCCGACAGCAAGCCCATCACGGTGGGCCTGAACAATCTGTCCAACACCTCCAGCTCGGTGAAGGAATACAACGTTGACATGGCCGCGGCGCTGATCGCGGCCCTGCCCACCTTGTTCGTCTATGTCGTGGCCGGCAAGTACTTTGTGCGCGGCCTCACGGCCGGTGCAGTGAAAGGTTAACCATGGGGGCCTTGGCCATCAAACAGGTGCGCAAGCGCTTCGGCAGCATCGAAGTCTTGAAGGGCATCGACCTCGAAATCGAAGCCGGTGAATTCCTCATCCTCGTCGGCCCATCTGGCTGCGGCAAATCCACCTTGCTGGCCATGATCGCCGGGCTGGAGCAACCCAGCAGCGGCCACATCTTCATCGGCGAACGCGACGTCACCCACCTGCCGAGCAAGGACCGCGACATCGCCATGGTGTTCCAGAGCTATGCCCTGTACCCGAACATGAGCGTGGCGCAAAACATCGCCTTTGCGCTGGAAATGCGCAAGGTGCCGAAGGCGCAGCGCGAGGCCACCGTGCAGCGCGTGGCCGCGCTGCTGCAGATCAGCCACCTGCTTGATCGCAAGCCCGGCGCGCTTTCCGGCGGCCAGCGCCAGCGCGTGGCCATGGGCCGGGCCCTGGCGCGCGACCCGAAGCTGTTTTTATTTGACGAGCCGCTGTCCAACCTCGACGCCAAGCTGCGCGTGGAAATGCGCGCCGAAATCAAGCTGCTGCACCAGCGCACGCAAACCACCACGGTGTACGTGACGCACGACCAGGTCGAGGCCATGACCCTGGGCGACCGCATTGCGGTGATGAAAGACGGCGAGGTCTTGCAGTTCGGCACGCCGGCCGAGATCTACACCCACCCGGCCACGCGCTTCGTGGCCGAGTTCATCGGCTCACCGGCCATGAACATGGTGGCCGCGCAGGCTTCAGCGCAGGGTTTGCAGGCCGCAGGCATTGACCTGGCGCTTGAGCCGGCACAGCAGGCCGCGCTGGCAGCAACAGGCGATATGAATGTCACTTACGGCTTGCGCCCCGAAGACCTGTCGTTCGCCGACACTGGCCTGCCCGGCACCTTGACCATCATCGAGCCCACCGGCCCGGAAACCTATCTCACGGCCGACACCGCCTTGGGCAAGCTCACCGCCCGCGTGCCCGGCAATGTGGCGCTGCGCGTGGGGCAGGCCGTGCACCTGCGCTGGGCCGCGGCGCAGGCGCACTTGTTCGGCGGCACAAACGGCCAGCGCATCGGCTGATGCGCGGCCCAGCCGTTATCACGGCTCGCGCAGCAGCTCAAGCAACTGCGCCGCATCCACCGGCGCGCCGCCATCAACGCCGGCCTCGCCACTCAAGATGCCCTCGGCCAAGTCGCGCTTGCTGCGGTGCAGGCGCACGATTTTTTCTTCAATCGAGCCCTGCGTGACCAAGCGGTACACCGTGACCGGCCGCAGTTGCCCCATGCGGTGCGCGCGCGCGCTGGCCTGCTCTTCGGTGGCCGGGTTCCACCACGGGTCGGTGATGATCACGTAGTCAGCCGCGGTGAGGTTCAGGCCAAAGCCGCCGGCCTTCAAGCTGATGAGAAACAGGTCGCCGGTGCCGGCCTGGAACGCCGCCACGCGCTTGTTGCGCTCGGCCATGGGCGTGCTGCCATCGAGGTACTGGTAGCTCAGCCCTGCAGCGTCGAGCCGCTCGCGCAGCAGGGCCAGGAAGTCAGTGAACTGGCTGAACACCAGCGCCTTGTGGCGCCCGGCCACCAGCTCGCGCGCGAGTTGCTCGAACTCCTGCACTTTGGCGCCGCCCAGGCCGAGTTCGGGCGCCACCAGGCGCGGGTCGCAGGCGGCGCGGCGCAGTTTGGTCAGCGCGGCCAGCACGTGAAACTGGTTCTGCCCTTCGCGCCCGCCACCGCGGGCGGTGGCCGCCATGACCTGGGCCACGCTTTGCTCGGCCTGCTGGCGCAGCGCTTCGAGCAGCGCGCGCTCCCGGCTGCCGGGCACCACGTCGTGAACGATCTCGGTGCGCGGCGGCAAGTCGGTCAACACCTCGGCCTTGGTGCGGCGCAAGAGGAACGGCGACAACAGGCGGCGCAGGCGGCGCGAGGCCTGGGCCTTGCGTGGCGCATCGTCATCACGTTCGATCGGGTTGGCAAAGCGCTGCGTGAACTGCTCGGCGCTGCCCAGCAGGCCCGGGTTGCAAAAGCCCATGATCGCCCACAGCTCGGCCAGGCGATTTTCGATCGGCGTGCCGGTCAGGGCCAGGCGAAAGTTGCTGTTCAAAGCCAGCGCCGCCTTGGCCCGGCGCGTGGCAGGGTTCTTGATGGCTTGGGCTTCATCGAGCACCACGCTGTGCCAATCGATGGCCGTGATCATGTCGGAATCAATCTGCATCAGCGCATACGAACACACCAGCACCTGGCCCGGGCCCAGGGCGCGCAGTTGGCGCCGGCGCTGGGCCCGGCGGGCGCTGTCTTCGGGCTGTGCGTTGGTGCTGTCTTCATCGGGCTCGTCGGCGTTCAGGCCTTCGCCGTAGAGCATGAACTGCAAGCTCGGGGCGAAGCGCGCCGCCTCTTGCAACCAGTTGCCGCACACCGAGGTGGGCGCCACCACCAGGGCCGCGCCACCCTCGGCGCGTTGCAACAACAGGCCCAGGGTCTGCACGGTCTTGCCCAGGCCCATGTCGTCGGCCAGCACGGCGCCAAAGCCGCTGTCGGCCAGGCGCGCCAGCCAGCGGTAGCCGGCCATCTGATAGTCGCGCAACTCGGCTTGCAGGGTAACCGGCGGCTCAACCTCACGCTCTTGCGCGGCGGCCCAGGTTTGCGCGCGCTTCAACCATGCGGCGTCGCCGTTCAGGGTCAGGCCGGTGGCGCTGGCCTGCCAGGCCAAAGCGGCCACGGGAGAAAGCCGCTGGCCCTGGCCTTGCTGTTGCACCACCGCGGCCAGGTCGTTGAGCTGCTGGCGCAGTGATTCACTCAAGGCCAGGAACTCACCGTCGCCCAGCGCCAGGTAGCGGCTGCGGCTGCCTTGGGTGAGTTCGAGCAGTTGGCGCAGGCGCAGCACTTCGGCGCCATCGAGCGTCAGCTCGCCTTCCAGGGCAAGCCAGTCGCCCTTGCTCACGGCTTTCAGCGTCACAGCGTGGTCGTCCACCTTGCGCACGCGCATCGGCTTGCCCTTGGGCCACACGGTGACGATGCTGGCCTGCAGTTGGCTCAGCGCCTCCACGGCTTCGAGCGCCTGTTGCGCATCGTCGAGCAGCCAGTCGTGGCTGCCGTCGTCTAAAAACTCCAGCGCGTCAAACAGCAGCGCGGCGGCAGCGGCTTCTTGGGCCAGATCGCGCCGCGCGCTCAGCGTCACGCCCTGGTGCACGGTGGTCACGCGCTCGCGGCCCTGCCCCGGGCCCAGGCGCGGGCCAAAGTCGCCAAAGGGCGCGGCCAGCAATTGCAGCTGCAAACTCTCGCCCACCGGCGTGAGCTCGGCGCGCAGCATGGCGTTGGCCGGCACCTCGTGCCCGGCTTCGGCGTCGCTGGCCACCTGGAAGTGCTGCGCCAGCACGCGCAGCGCAGCGTCCAACTCCTCGCGCGCGGCCACAGGTATCTTCCAGCCCTGCGACACCAGTTCGGCCACGCGCAACTGCGCCGCGCCCAGGCGCACCAGGCGCGCGCGATTGGCACCATCGGGCAATAACAGGATGTTGCGCAGGCGCTGGCGTTGCTCGCGCCAGCGTTGCGGCAGCAAGGTGTCTTGCTCTGCCAGTTGCTGCTGGCGCTGCGTGCGGATCGGGTCGAGCAGGCGAAAGTGGATGTGCTCGCCCTGGGTCATGATTTCCAGCCCGGGCAGCGCCTCTTCAACGGCAATGAAGTCTTCCGGCGCAGCCTGCCAGGCCACATGCGGGTGGCGCACCAGGGCCGGGGCGGCGTTGCCCAGCTCCAGACTCGCGCCGCCATAGCTCTCGCTCACCGCGGCGCGCAACATGGCGGCGTCGTGCGTGGGCAAATCCTTGCGCTTGAGCAAGCCGGCCAACGACACTTTCTTGGCCTTGCCCAAACCGCGCACGCCGGCCTTCTGTTCCATGGCCTCCAGCGCTTGCAGCCGGCCGTCCACATCGGTGCTAACGACCCAGATCAGCCGGTCTTGGGCCGCCCCTGGCACCGGGCGCACCGCGCTGGTGCCGGCGCCCAGGGCGAGCACCGAGGCCAGGGTCTCGCGCCAACCGTCTTGCACCTCGCCCACGAAGAACGGCATGGCGTCACTGGGCACCGGCTCGCCGAGCAGCGCTGCCTGGGCGCGGCGCGCCAGTTGCGCCGGCCAGGCCATGCCTTGCTCGTCATAGCCGTTTGCCAGCACCAGCACATGCTTGCGCAACTTGTCGCGCGCCGACGCCGGCACTTGCACACGCAACCAAGTGGCCAGCAGCAGGTGGTGCAGGTACAGCAGCGACTCCATGCCCAGATGCGGCCGGGCCTCCAGCACGAAGTCTTCATGGGCCTTGGGCGCGTCGCCCAGTCGCTGGTCGATGGCGACTTGCCACGAACCCCACAGCCCGTAGACCTGGGCGCCGCGCTTGCCACCGCCTTCAGCCGCCGCAAACTTGCGGGCTTTGGCCCAAGCACCGGGGTCGCTGCTGGCCAGCAGCGCCATCAAGTACAACCAACTCAGGCCCGGCGAGACCAGGTTCTTGCGCCGGCCCAGGGCGGCTGCCGCGGTCTTCAGCCCAGCTTCGAATTGCACCGTGCCGGCGGCCCATTGGCCTTGCGCCATGGTCAGCGCGGCGCGCAGCAAATCCACGCTGCCGCCCGCCAATTGCGCCACCAGCGCACGCGCCTCATCGAACTGCCCGCGGAACAACAGCGTCTCGGCCAGGCGCAGACGCAGCGCGGGTGCCACGGCATCGGGTTCGCTCAGTGGCAAGCGCAGCAACCAATCTTCCATCGGCTTCAACCGAGGCTCGGTGAAGGCGCTGAAGGACAACATCGTGATCTCGGCCAACTCGGCCTGCAGTGAAGGGTTGAGCAGGTCGAACAAAGCGGCGTCGAAGGGCCACAACACGGCGCGGTGCACCGCTGAGTTCCAGGCCATGCCGTCGTGACGCACCAGCTCGGCCAGCCGTTGCAAAGGGGCCAGTTCCTTGCCCGCAAAAATCACGATGCGGATGGCGGCAATCAGCGGTGCGGCTTCCAGGAAGCTCAGCGAATACACATGGTCGAAGTTCACCATGTTGCGCCAGGCGGCATACCAGCGCGCGGCCGATTCGGCGTTGCGCATGATGGCGCCAAAGCGCGCCTGCGCATGCGGCGCCGTGGCGGTGAGGCGGCCTTGCGCGTCGCGTTGCACATGGCCGGCCTCGATCAGGCGGTCGACAACCCGCCGCGTTTCGAGCGGCGAGAACGCCGCGCCGCGTTGCACGCGGTACTGCGCCGCCGTGACGAATTCAGACAAGCGCCCCGTGCCGGTGGGCGCACCCAGCACACACAGCGCGTCGTGCACCGCGGCATCGTCCGGGCCCATGCGGCGATCCAGGCCGGTCACGTTCACGCCAAGTGGGTCAGCGCCGAACAGGCTGGGTTGCTCTGGCAGGGTTTTCAAGCGGAAGGCCTCGGGCTGCGTGCGGCCCGCGAGCCTAACGCATCAATCGCGATCAGCCGGCACCGGCATCGCCGCCGCACCGCCGGCGCCTTGCCTAGCCTCGCCCTTGGGCTTCTTCTGCCGCACCAGGTAGCTGTACAGCACCGGCACCACCACCAGCGTGAGCAGCGTGGAGGTGATGACGCCGCCGATGATGGCCCGGCCCATCGGCGCTTGAATCTCACCACCATCGTTCAACGCCAGGGCCAGCGGCAGCATGCCGAAGACCATGGCCATGGTGGTCATGATGATCGGGCGCATGCGGATCAAACCCGCTTGCAGCAACGCCTCGGGCACCGTGGCGCCGGCCTTGCGCGCCTGGTTGGCGAAGTCGACCAGCAGAATCGCGTTCTTCGTCACCAGGCCCATCAGCATCACCAGGCCGATCATCGAAAACACGTTCAACGTGCTGCGCCAGGCGAGCAGCGCGAGCATCACGCCGATCAAGGCCAAAGGCAGGCTGGCCATGATGGCGATGGGCTGCAAGAAGCTGCCGAACTGACTGGCCAGCACGATGTAGATGAAGATCACCGCCAGCGCCATGGCTGCGAGCAAGCCGGCAAAGGCTTCGGCCTGTTGCTGCAACTGGCCGCCCACATCGAAGCTGTAGCCCGCGGGCAGCGTGGTGGCCTTCACCAGTGCCTGCACCTCCTTGCCCACGTCGCCGCTGGGCCGGCCCTGGATGCCGGCAAACACCGCCTCGCGGCGTTGTAGGTTCTGGCGCCGGATGATCTCGGGGTTGAACACGGGTTCGATGCTGGCCACGCTTTCCAGCGTGATGGGCGTGCCGTCTTTGCTGAAGGCCACCGGCAGGTTGCGCATCTGGTCGACGCGCTCACGCTGCGCCTCGTTCAGGCGCAGCACCACTTCCACCTGGTCACCGTTCGGCGTGGTCCAGTGGGTGGCGACCTCGCCGTTCACATAGGCGCGCAATGAGCTGGCGAGCTGCGGCGCGGTCAGCCCGAGTTCACGCACCGCGCCGGGCTTCAGGCGCACGGCGTAGGCGGGCAGGCCGGGCTTGGCCGAGAGTTCGACATCGACGATGCCGGGAATCAGCTTGATCTTCTCTGCAAACTCGGCCGCCACGCGGGCCAGGCCTTCGGAGTCGCTGCCCAGGATGGCGATGTACACCGGCCGGTCGAACCCCACCGAGGCATCGGTGCCAGGAATCTTGGCGATCAGCAGGCGAATCGCGTCTTCCACTTCCTTCTGGCTGCGCTGTCGATCCTTGCGTTCCTTCAGCGCAATGTTCAGCCAGGCCTGGTTGCGCTGGCCGGCGCCGCCGACCCAAGTGGAGACGATGGCCACTTCGGGCATGGCGCGCACGATCTCTTCGATCTGCCGCACCTTGGCATCGCTACGCTCCAGGCTTGAACCCACCGGCATGCGCAGTGCCAGTTGGGTGAAGCCTTGATCGGTTTGCGGCACGAATTCGCTGCCGACCAGGAACGACAGGCCAATGGCGGCCAGGAAGCTGGCCAAGCCCACGCCCATCACCACGCCGCGTGGCGTGATGGTGGCCAGGCGCCAGCGCCGGTGGCTGGCTTTGTCGCGCTTGGCGGCAACAAAGCCACGGCCATAAGCAGGCAACCAGACGCTCCAGCGCCGCGGCGAAAACGCCCAGCGGATGAGGCGCTCGTACACATCGTGCAGAAACTCCAGGCCACGGTCGGTGGCACGAATCGCTGCGCCGATGACGGGCAGCTTCTTCAGGTATGCAGACGGCGGGTCTTTCCAGATGCTCGACAGCATCGGGTCGAGCGTGAAGCTCACAAACAAGCTCACCAGCACGGCCACCACCACGGTGATGCCGAAGGGATAAAAGAACTTGCCGATGATTCCGCCCATGAAGGCCACCGGCACGAACACCGCGCACAACGCGAAGGTGGTGGCCAGCACGGCCAGGCCGATTTCGTCCGTGCCTTCGCGCGCAGCCTGGTGATGACTTTTGCCCATCGCCACATGGCGCACGATGTTCTCGCGCACCACGATGGCGTCATCAATTAACAACCCGATGCACAGGCTCAACGCCATCATGGTCATGAAGTTCAGCGTGAAGCCGAAGGCATACACGGCGATGAAGCTGCTGATCACCGCAATGGGCAAGGTCAGCCCGGTGATGATGGTCGAGCGCCAAGAATGCAGGAACAGAAAAACGATCAACACCGTGAGCAGCGCGCCTTCGATCAACGTGTGCATCAGGCCATT
>JAYUHT010000554.1:0-8723 GCA_043766725.1 Burkholderiales bacterium
CGCCACGGCGGCGCGCCGGAGGGCGCCGGCTTGACCATGGCCGTCGCGCGGGCGCTAGGGATAGTGTTCATCGAATCCGTCTCCGTGGCTATCAAACCCGCCCGAGCTCGCGCTGGCCGAACAAGCCCCAGGGGCGGACCATCAAGATCAGCATCAGCAAGACATAGATCAGGATGTCGCTGGACTTTGGTGAGATGTACGAGGCCGCGAACTGTTCGATCACCCCGACCAGCAAGCCGCCAATGATCGCGCCGGGAATGCTCTGCATGCCGCCGATGACCACCGCAGGCAGGGCCAGCAAACCGATGCTCTCCAGCTCGGTCGACACGATCTGCAACTGGCCCAGGAACAAGCCGCCGATGCCGGCCAGCATGGCGCCGATGGCCCAGGCCAGGCGGTTCATCAGGTTGACGCTCACGCCCGACACCAGGGCGGCCTCGTGGTTGTCAGCGGTGGCGCGCATCAACAGGCCGATCGAGGTGAACTTGAAGAAGGCGCCGAAGCCGGCCATGCAGACCCAGCTCACGCCCGCGGCGATCAAGTGCAGTTGCGAGATGCGCACATCGCCAACGAGAAAGATGCCGGTGGGCAGCGGCGTGGCCAGCGTGCGCCCCTGCGGGCCGTAGATGATCTCGATGACCGCGCGCAGCACGATCGACAGCGCGATGGTGAGCATGATCACCGACAGCATCGGCTGGCCAGACAGCGGCTGAATCAACAGCACATGGATGACCACGCCCAACAACGCTGAAGCGCCGACGATGGCCACCACCGCCAAGGGGAAGGGCAGGCCGAGCAAAGTGATTGCCGTGACCGCGAAAAACGCGCCGCAGACGACAAACATGCCCTGCGCGAAGTTGAAAACATCGGTGGCCTTGAAGACCACCGCGAAGCCCAGCGCCACCAAGCCGTAAATGCTGCCCAGGGCCAGCCCGCTGAAGAGAACTTGTGCAAACATGGTCGGCCCCGGGCTGTGTCAGCGGCTTACTTGGTGTACTTCGCGTAGTCGGCGAACTCGCCAAACGGCTTGTACTTCTTGGCGGCGAAGTCGTAGCCGATCATGCGAAACGCCGCCGGGCCGGTGTGGTTGTCTGGCGTGAAGACGACGGGCGCGGCCAGGCCTTTGCTGTCAACGGTGAAGCCCTTGTTCATGGCCTCGACGAGTTTGGCGCGGGTCGGGTCCGGGCCGGTTTTTGCCAAGGCTTCGGCGGCCATCTGGCCCGCCACCCACCCGGCCACGTAGTTGATGTCTTCCTTGATCGCCGCGCGGCCGTACTTGTCGGCTGCGGCCACCATGTCGCGGTTGCCGGGCGCCTGGTCGGTGCCGCCCGGTGTGAAACAACTGACCACGTTGTAGTTGGCGCCGGCCTCCGGGCCCATGGCGGCGTAGATCGACGGCGAGAGCAGGTAGCTGATGCCAAAGGCCGGGATCTTCAGGCCATATTGGTGCATCGCCTTCATCGTCAGGATGGCCGTGTTGGGCACGCCGTAGATGGTGATGAAGTCGGGCTTCTGGGCGATGATCTCCAGCACCTGCGGCGTCACGTCAGCGGCAGTGACTTTCATCGTCACCAGAGCCGACGAGCCGCCGAGCTTGGCCGCCGCAGCCTGCACCATTTGTGCGTACTCCACACCACCGGCACTTTCGATCGACACCACCATCACCTTGGGCGCCTTCAGTTTGAGCATGTCGGTGTAGTAGCCCACACCTGTCAGTGCCATCTGCGGGTAGCTGCAGAAGCCGCCGTAGACCAGCGGCGAGATGGGCTCCGACAAGGGTTTGGTGGTGGTGTAAGTGCCGACGATGGGGATCTTGCCGCCGCGAATGGTGGGCGCCAACGAGACCTGCGAACTCGACGAGCCCATGCCCGAGATGGCCAGCACGGGGGTCTGCGTCGACAGCTTTTCGTAGTTGACCTTGTCCTGGGCCGGGTTGAAGCGGCTGTCTTCAGCCAACACGTTGACTTTGCGGCCATGCACACCACCGGCCTCATTGAGCTTGCGCATGAAGTCTTGAAAGCCGGTGGCCCAGATGCTTTGTGAGGCCGATGCCGGCCCACTCAGGTCCATCATGACGCCCCAGTCGACGCGATCTTTGTAGACGCCGTCAGCCGGTAGCTCGGACTGGGCCTGCGCGCCCAGCGCCAGGCTGGCGGCGAATGCGCCGGCGGCCAGCTTGGCAGCCAGGGTGGTTTGCGAAACGGTGCGATTCATATGCAGTCTCCAAGGGTGTTGGACGCCACGGGCGGCGTGCGTTGGGGTCAATTGAAAGTGAAACCGCGATAGCCCGCGGCGCTGACGTCGTTGCAGATGACGGTGTAGTTGCCCAGGCCGCCGATGTAAGGCAGGAATACCCGCGGCTTGCCTGGAATGTTGGCGCCGGTGTACCAGGAGTTGGCCGTGGCAAAAAGCGTTTTCGAAGCCACCTCGTGCGCATGCGCCATCCACTCGCTTTGCGCTTCGGGCGTGGCACGCAACTGCTGCTTGCCGCTGCGCTGCATGTGGGCCAGGCAGTCGCTGATCCAGTTCACATGTTGCTCGATGGCCATGATCACATTGGTCAACACCGACGGGCTGTTCGGCCCGGTGATGGTGAACAGGTTGGGGAAGCCCGCGCTCATCAAGCCCAGGTAGTTGCTCGGGCCCTGCGCCCATTCGTCCTTCAGCGCGCGCCCACCTTCACCTCGAATGTCGATCGCAGCCAGCGCGCCGGTGATGGCGTCATAGCCGGTGGCGAAAACGATGTCGTCCAATTCGTGCAGTTCGGTGTCGGTGCG
Organism: Burkholderiales bacterium; assembly: GCA_043766725.1. Taxonomy (GTDB): domain Bacteria; phylum Pseudomonadota; class Gammaproteobacteria; order Burkholderiales; family Burkholderiaceae_C; genus Rubrivivax. The sequence goes on from JAYUHT010000554.1 coordinate 2,778, forward strand.
GATGCCCGTGGCCACCACCTCGCGAATCGGCTCGGCCTTCAAGCTCACCAGCTTGACCTGCGGCAGGTTGAAGGTGGCGTAGTAGTCGCTGTCGACGCAGATACGCTTGGTGCCGATGGCATGGTCAGTCGGGGCCAGCAGGGCGGCCACGGCGGGGTCTTTGACGATGCCGCGGATCTTGTTACGCACGAACTCCGACGCCGTTTCGTTGGCGAAGGCATCGGTGTAGATGTCGTTGAAAGCATGGGTGAAATTGGCGCCGCCGCGGGCCCAGCGGCGCTCGTACTCCTGCTGCCTTTCTTCGGCACTCACTGAAGCGGCCGAGCGGGTGCTGTATTCGTACAAGATGCCTGAGCGGGTGCTGCGTGCGGCTTCGCGGTGCTGGGCGTAGTCGGCCTTCCACGCCTGCTGCGCTTGCAGCGACAACGGCCCGTTCCAGGCCGGGATGCTGTAGTTGGGCGTGCGCTGGAAAACGACGACCTGGCTGGCTTGGCGGGCGATGACCGGAATGGTTTGAATGCCCGAAGAGCCGGTGCCGATGACACCCACGCGCCGGCCAGTGAAGTCAATCGTTTCATGCGGCCAGGTGCCGGTGTGGAAGTGGCGGCCTTTGAAGTTCTGCAGGCCTGGCAATTCGGGCACTCGCGCAGCCGACAGGCAGCCGGCGGCGGAAATCACAAAGCGCGCCGAGACTGCATCGCCCGCGCTCGTTGCCACCGCCCAGCGCTGCGCGCCTTCGTCGTACACGGCGCTGAGCACGCGCGTATTGAGCTGAACGTCGCGCCGCAAATCGAAGCGGTCCGCCACATGGTTGATGTAGCCCAGGATCTCGTCTTGCCGCGGGTAGCGCTCGCTCCACAGCCACTCCTGTTGCAGCGCCTCGTCGAACGAATACGAGTACTGCATGCTTTCCACGTCGCAGCGTGCGCCGGGGTAGCGGTTCCAGTGCCAGGTGCCGCCCACACCGTTGCCGGCTTCGAATAGGCGCGCGCTCAAGCCCAATTGGCGCAGGCGGTGCAACATGTACAGGCCGGCAAAGCCGGCGCCAATGACGACAGCGTCCACCTGCAAGGGCGCCGCTGCGGTGTGCGATGGGTTCAATTCATCCACAGGCCACCTGTGATGTTGATGGCCTGGCCGGTCATGTAAGCGGCGTCGGCGCTGGCTAAAAACGCCACCACACCGGCCACGTCTTGCGGCGTGCCGGCGCGGCGCATGGGCACCACCGTTTGCACGCGGGTGTGCACGTCGGGCAGGCCCTGCGCCGCGTTCATGGCTTCGGCGGCGTCGCGCATGCGGGTATCCACAATCGTGCCCGGGCACACCGCGTTCACACGCACGCCGCGGCCGGCCAATTCGCCGGCCACGCTCTGCGTCAGCGCGATCACCGCGGCCTTGCTGGCGCTGTAGGCGGCGTGGTTGGGCGCGCCCTTCTTGCCCGTCCACGACGACATGTTGATGATGCAACCGGCGCCTCGGGCCAGCATGCCGGGCAGCACGGCCTGGCAACCATGGAACACGCCGTCGAGGTTCACCGCCATCTGATCGCGCCAGTCTTGCTCGCTCACATCCAGGATCGGCGCCGTGCGCAAGATGCCGGCGTTGTTCACCAGCACGTCGATCTCGCCCAGGCTGCGCGCCACATCGGCCACGGCCGCTTGAAAGCTGCTGCGCAGCGCCACGTCCACTTCCCACACGCCACTGCGCTGCCCCAGAGCGCGCACCTGCGCGGCAGTGGCTTCGGCACCGGCCAGGTCGCGGTCGAACACGGCAACGTCGCGCCCGTCTTGCGCCAGGCGCAAGGCAATGGCGCGGCCGATGCCGCTGGCGGCACCGGTGACCACGGCAAGGCCCGTGCGGGGGTTCATGCTGATGCGTTCTCCAAAACGGGGGCGAGTGTCTACCCGCGGTACAGGAATTCAGACTCTCAGTCAGATTCGTATACTACACAGTATATGAACATCCGTGCAAGTACAAACTAGCATGGCCCGTCAAGCTTGGGGCGATTGGCGAAGGCGCTGTTCAGCGCCGAGCCAGCGCTCAAGCAAAGCCGTGAACTGGAACAGAGTGAGGCCGCCATGAAAGACACCCATTCCGACGCTGCTCAAGCCACACCTGCCACGCCAGAACCCGATCTGGCGTCCATCTCGGGCCCTACGCCGGGCAGCCCGCCGCCCGCGTTGTTCATCAGCTACCGCCGCGCCGACACGCAGAGCTTCGCGCGCGACCTGCACAAGCATCTTGCCGCCGGCTTCGGCTACGAACGCGTCTTCATGGACCGCGCGGAGATTCGCGCCGGCCAGCGCTGGGCCGAGCGGCTGGACGAGGAACTGGCGCGCAGCACCGTGGTGCTGGTGCTGGTCGGGCCGCAGTGGCTCAAGCTTCAGGACAAGGACTGCCGCCGCCGCATTGACCGCCCCGACGATTGGGTGCGCCGTGAAATCGCTACAGCCCTGGCCGCGGGCAAGGAAGTGATCCCGGTGTACGTTGCCGGTGCCGTGCCGATCACCGATGCCGCAGCGCTGCCGCCAGACCTGGCTGGGCTGCCGGCGCGCCAGCGCGTGGTGTTGACAGACGATTCGTGGAACGACGGCATGGAGCAGCTCATGCGGCGGCTGCAGCAACTCGGCCTGCGCGCGGCGCGGCCGGGCTTTCGCCTGCCGGCGCGCCTGAAGCATGTGGCTGCCTTGACGCCGCCCGAGCTGGAACGCGCACTCGCCACGTTGCCGCACTGGACGCTCACCGGCGAGGAGCGGCGCGTGCCCTACAGCGCCGGCCCGGTGCCGCATAGCGAGCTGTACCGCGAATATGCGTTCGCCCGTTTCGAAGAAGCCACCGCCTTCATGGCCGAAACCAGCCCGGCCATCAACAAAGGCAACCACCACCCGCGCTGGGAGAACTTCTGGACCACCGTGCGGGTGTGGCTGTCAACCTGGGACATCGAGTTCCAGCCCTCGCGCCACGACGTGGAGCTGGCGCAGTGGCTCGACCGGGCCTATGCCGAGTTCACTGCGCGCGACCGCCCTGCCGTGGCCGCAGCGTCTTTGCAAACGCTGCCAAGCGCGGCGGCCACCCCGACACCTGGCGCTGCGCCGCCGGCGCCGATGCGCCTGACGCCCGACGAGCTGAAAGCCGCGCTCGCGGCGCAGCCGGCTTGGGCGATGGTTGCCGGCAAACTCGAGCGCACGCTGCGCTTCGCAGACTTCGGCTGCGCGTTCGGCTTCATGGCATCAGTGGCCATCGCTGCGGAGAAGATCAACCACCATCCAGAGTGGTTCAACGTCTACGACACCGTGCGCATACAACTCACCACGCATGACGCCGGTGGCATCAGCGCAAACGACTTCGTGCTTGCCACGCGCATTGACGAGCTGGCGCGAACGCGGGGCGCGAGTTGACAACTGGCGCATGGTTCGGCCTCGCCTCGGCATGGGGCCACTGAGCTTGCGCTGGTTGACTTGCGCTGGTCTCCAGGTTGAAAATTCAGACTAGACTTGGTCTGAATATTCACGCACAGGAGCCCGCCATGGAGTCGGTCAACATCTACGACGCAAAGACCCGTCTGTCGCAATTGGTCGATCAGGCGGCGGCGGGCGAAGACGTGGTGGTGAGCCGCCACGGCAAGCCACTGGTGCGCATCACGCGGCTCGTCGAGCCCAAACGGGGCATCAAGTTCGGCCTGCTCAAGGGCAAGTTCAAGCTGGCGGCAGACTTTGATGCGCCGCTGCCGCCCGATGTGCTGGCAGCCTTTGAGGCGCGCTGATGCGTCTGTTGCTGGACACGCATGTCTTCTTGTGGGCGCTCGCCGGGTCGCCCCAACTCAAGCCGGCCGGGCGCCAGATCATCGAAGCGGCCGACATCGTTTTTGTGTCGGCCGTTTCCATCTGGGAAGTTGCGATCAAGGCGCGGCTTGGCAAGATAGATGCGGACCCATTGGCGCTGGCTGCGGCCATTGAGGCCAGTGGCTTTTCGGAATTGCCCGTCACCGCTTCGCATGCCGCGGGTGTCGCGCAGCTTGCGTTGCACCACGCCGACCCCTTCGACAGGTTGTTGATTGCGCAGGCTCTGGCCGAGCCCTTGCGCTTGCTCACGGCCGATGCTGCCTTGCTGCCCTACAGCGATCTGGTGTGGTTGCTTTGAGTCACCCACTGCCGTCGCGCAGCAACTCCTGCATCAGCTGGCGCACGAGCGGCAGGGCCGGCGCCTCGCTGCGGCCGGCCAGCGTGACGATGGCGAAGCGCGCGGTCGCATTCAACGCCGGCTTCAGCACCAGTTCTGCCAAGTCGGGCCCCGCGGCGCGGATGGCGAACAGCACGGTGTCGGTTTGGCGTGTCAGTTCAACCAGGCTGGGCAATTCTTCGCAGTGCAGGGTGACGCTGCGCGCCGGGTGCGCGCTGGGCCCGTAGCGTTCAACCAGCACGCGGGCCACTTCGTCGCTGAGCGGTGTTGATGCGATCGGGTAGGCGCGCAGTTGCTCGAAGCTCACACCGCCACGCTTGCGCGCCAGCGGGTGGCCGCGCCGGCACAGGAAGGCGCCACGCATCTCAAAGCTGTCGGTGGTGCGCAAATCGGGCGCGGGCGCGAGTGAGCGCGCATCCACCACCAGCGCATCCATCGCGCGCTCGCGCAGGCTGCGTTCGAGCAGATCGGTGCGGCCGCGCGAAATTTCCAGGCGCAATTGCGGGTGGTGCGTGGCCATGCGCATCAACAATGGCGTCATCAACATCGCGCCAGGCCCGGAACCCAGGCCGATGCGCAGTGTGCCGGCTCTGCCTTTGGCCATGTGCGCCGCGCTGTCGCGCAGGTCTTCGGCGGCGCCGACGAGGTTGTGCGCACGCGCGACCACCTCGCGGCCAAAGGGCGTGAGTTCGCTGTGCCGGCCAATGCGGTCAAACAGCGGTTGGCCGAGTTCAAGTTCAAGCGCGCGGATGCTGCGGCTCAAGGCCGGCTGGGTCAGGAAGACAGCGCCGGCTGATTGGCTGAACGAGCCGGTCTGCGCCAGCGAAAGCAGGTGCCGCAGTTGAACGAGCGTCATGGCCGGGCTCCTGAGGGCTGAACGTCAAACTCATGCTAAGTCATAAAAATATGCATTGGACTTTGCGTGCGCGCAAACCTACATTCGCCACGCTTCGCGCACCAAGTCACCCAACCGCCACCCTCGCCACACCCCACCAGGAGTTGCCATGACAACGTTCCAACGCTCGCTGACTCTGTTTGCCGGCCTGCTGCTCAGCGCCAGCGCGGCCCTGGCGCAAGCTTGGCCCACCAAACCGTTGAATCTGATGGTGCCGTACCCGGCGGGCGGCCCGTCTGATGCCATTGCCCGCATCTTCTTCAACCCGCTGGGCAAGGAGCTTGGCCAACAAGTGTTGGTGGAAAACCTGGGTGGCGTGAGCGGTGCGATCGCGGCGCAGAAAGTCTTGGCCGCGCCTGCCGATGGCTACTACATTTTTCAAGGCTCACCCAACGAAGTGATCTTGTCGCCATTGGCCAACGCCGCGGTGAAGCTGAAGGCCGAGGACTTCCGCCTGGTGCACCCGGTGGCCGATGCGGTGATGGTGTTTGTGACGCGTAAGGACCTGGGTGTTAACAACGTTGATGAGCTGATTGCCCTGGCGCGCAAGTCGGCCGACAAGCCGCTCACTTATGGCAGCGTGGGCATGGGCTCGCTCTACCACCTGATTCTTGAAAACGTGCAAGCCGCCACCGGCATCAAGCTCGCGCACGTGCCCTACAAGGGCAACGCACCGTTGCTGCAAGACATTGCTGGCGGCCAGGCTGACTTTGCCGTGCTGGTGTACAGCGCCGCGATGGGTGCGCTGGCCGAGCAAGGGCGCTTGAAGGTGATCGGCCAGCTTGGTGCGCAGCGCTCTGAACTGCTGAAGAACGTGCCGGCGGCCAGCGAAGGCCAGGCGCTGAAGAACTTCTCGTACAAGATCTGGACCG
>JAYUHT010000555.1:0-3300 GCA_043766725.1 Burkholderiales bacterium
CCAGGCCGGCGGCGCGGCGCCGTACCAGTCGGTGGAAGGGCTGTCGCTGGGCGTTGACCTGTCGGTGCGTTATGCGGTCGACCCCGAGAAAGTGGCGCACATCGCGCGCAACCTGCCGGCTGATCTGGATGGTGAAGTGGTAGCCCCGGCCGTACAGGCCGTGACCTACAAGGCCTTTGCGCGCTACACGGTGCGCGAAATCTTCTCCACCAAGCGCGCTGAAATTCAGCAAGCAATTGAAGCCGAGTTGCGCGCCAAGCTGGCCGCTGACGGCATCAACCTGAAGAGCGTGCAGATCGGCAAGGTCGACCTGCCCGCCGACTACCGCCGCGGCATGGACCGCCTGCTGGCCGAAGGCCTGGAGACCGAGAAGATGCGCTACACGCTGGAGCTGAAGGAAAAGCAGGTGCGCCAGACCGAGCTTGAAGCGCTGGCGGACAAGGCGCGGCGCGAAACCTCGGCCGCGGCCGCGGCCAGCGAGCAGGTGATTGCGGCCAAGGCGCAGGAAGAAGCGATGCGCCATGTGCTGCCGTTCAAGCAAAAGCAGATCGAGCAGCGGCAACTGGAGGCCGAGGCCGAGAAGGGCGCGCGCATCAAGCAAGCCGAAGGCAGCGCGCAGGCGCGACGCATTGAGGCTGCCGGCGAGGCTGACTCACGCCAAAAGTTAGCCGACGCCGAAGCCTACCGGCTAGACCGCGTGGGCCGCGTCAACACCGAGCAAATGGCGCGTGAAGGCGCGCTGCTCAGCCGCCACCCGCTGTTGATTCAAAAGACCGTGGCTGACAAGCTTTCAGACAAGGTGCAGGTCATCATCGCCCCACCAGGCACTGACGGGCGCTTCATCGCCTCGGGCCTGGTGGGCAACCTGCCCGCGCCACAGGCACGCGCGGCCAAAGAAGAAGAGGAGCAGTGATGATCATCGCCACCGCTGCCGCAGGCGCCACCCTGTTGGCCATCGTCACCCAGGACCAGACGGCGCTGCGTGCCGCACCCAGCGCAACGGCCGCCAGCCACGCACAACTCTGGCAGGGCGACTTGCTTGAGGTGCGCGGGCACAGGCTCGATCACACCCAGGTCTATGACCACCGGCGCGAACGCGCGGGCTACGTGCGTGCCAGCCAGGTGCGGGCGCTGGGCACCACGCCGGCCGAGGCACCGCAACTGCTGGCCGTGCTGCGCTTCTTGCGCGACACGCCGGGCGCCGAGGCGCTAGGCATCGCCTACGTGGCGGCCTACTTGAAGGCCGCGCCGGCCGGGCAGATCACCGCCGAGCCGTTTGATGCGCTGGGCACCATGGCCGAACGCCTGGCGCAGCGTGCCTCCACGCGGGCAGCGAACAACGCGGCCGTCAACGCCCACCTGGAAGTGGTGGCCCAGTACGGTGTGAAATTCAACAGCTATGAACAAAAGGGCAGCGTGCAACTTTGCTATGACGGCGCCGCGTTTGCCCAGGTGCTGGCGCTGGCGCGCGCGGCGGCAACCGGCCAGGCCGCAGCACTGAGCGCCGCACCGGGCGCTGCACCGGTGGCCACGCCCGAACAACGTGCCCACGCGATGCTGGCGCTGACAAGGCATGACTGCATCGACCCCGCACTGGGCGTGCGCGAACGCCAGGCCTTGAACCGCTGGCGCGCCGATCTGCTCGACCAGATCGAGCCACACGCCGTGGCGCAGTTGAGTGCCTTGGAAAAGGCGCGTCTGCACCTGCGCCGTGCTGGTGTGTGGGCGGCCGTGGCGTTCGATCAGTCACGCCGCGGCGAGGCCACGCAGGCCAGCGCGCAGCGCGCCCTGGACGAACTGGCTGCCGTCAACAAGGCCGAGCTGGCTGACGACGACGCCGCGCCCTATGTTGACGCCGCCATTCGCGTCGGCGCCGTGCGCTGGGCGGCGGCGGCGCAGGCCGCAGCGCCGCCCCCAAGCCGGCTGCATGTAGAACTGCGCGCGGGTGAGCCCTGGCAAACCTGCGTGCAGCTGGTGGCGGCCAATCACAACACCACCCACAACGCCGCCAAGCCGCTGCACGAGCGCTGCACCTACGCCACCGTGTGGCCGGCCTCGGCCCAGGTGCGGCCAGACGGCCAGGCGCTGGCCCTGGCCGTGCAGCCGCTGGAAGGCTGGGCCGAGCTGTGGCTGTGGCGCCGGCAGGCCGAGGGTTGGACGGTGGATGTGCTGCCCGCGGCCAGCAGCGGGCCGGGCCTGGGCTATGTGGAATGGGCGGGCTGGGTGCCGGGTGCCGCGCCCCGGCTGCTGGTGGCGCGCGAATTCATGGCCGACGGCCGCATCGGCCGGCGCTTTGAAGTGCTGGGTGCTGAAACCCTGGCAGTGGAAAAGTCGGCCAGCTCGCCGCAACTGCTGGCCGCCTTCGGCCAGTGGGCCGCGCCGGCCTGGAAGCGCGGCACGGTGAGCCTGCGCTGAACCTGAATCAGAGGTTGCGGTAGCTGGGGTCGATGCGGTCGACCTGCCGCACCAGCGCATCAAACACATCGCGCCCGGCGCCGTGGTTCGGGTTGAACTGCAAGGCGTCGCGCGTGCATTGCGCGGCCACCTTCTCGCTCACCGCAATGGCGCGGCCCATGCTCAGCGTGGCCAGTTGAACGTCGCAGGCGCGTTGCAACGTCCACAGCACGGCGAAGGTCTGCGGCAAGGTGCCGCCCCAGGCGAGCAGGCCGTGGTTGCGCAGGATCACGGCCGGCTTGTTGCCGATGCTGGCCAGCAAGCGCGGCGCTTCTTCGGCGTGGATGGTGATGCCCTCGAAGTCGTGGTACGCCACCATGTCGTGCAACTGCGCGCTGTAGAAATTGCTCTGCGCCAGCCCGCCTTCGAGGCAGGCCACGGCCACGCCGGCCGTGGTGTGGGTGTGCATCACGCAATGCGCGCCAGGCAGCGCGGCGTGGATGGCCGCATGCACGGTGACGCCGGCCGGGTTCACCGCGTGGGGTGAGCCATCAAGCACGCGGCCTGCCAAGTCGATCTTCACCAGGTTGGCGGCGGTGACTTCGCTGTAATGCAGGCCGAAGGGGTTGATCAGGAATTGCGTGGCGCGCGCATCGTTGCTGCCGCTCACCTGTTCCGTTAGGCGCACGGTGATGTGGTTGAAGATCATCTCCGTCCAGCCCAGCATGGCGAAGATGCGGTAGCAGGCGGCGAGTTCCAGGCGGGCGGCGCGTTCGTCGGGGTGCATGGCGGGGTGCATGATGGGGTGACAGGCGCTCAGCGGTAGAACGCCTCGACCTTGCCCTTGAGCTTGATCAACAGTGGCTGGCCCTTGCGATCGACCGCCTTGCCCGCGGCCACCTTGAC
>JAYUHT010000556.1:0-3296 GCA_043766725.1 Burkholderiales bacterium
GTCAGGCGCAAGCAGTTGGCCAGCAGCGGGTGCAAGGGCGACACATTCTTCACCAACACGCCGCGCGCCTTCATGCCCGCGAAGGCGCTGGCCGAATCCGGCACGCGGGCCAGGATCATGTTGGCCTGGCTGGGAAAGGGTTGCACACCGGGCAAGGCTTTCAGCTTGCCTTGCAAGGCGTCGCGCGCGCTGCGGATGGCGGCGGCCTGGCGCGCAAATTCATCAGCATGTTCCAGCGCAAAAAGCGCCGCCTCGGCATTCAGCACGCTGATGTTGAACGGCGGGCGCAGCTTGTCGACTTCACTGACGATGGCGCTGCGGCCCATGAGATAGCCGATGCGCACGCCGGCCAGGCCGAACTTGCTCATGGTGCGCATGAGCAGCACGTGCGGGTACTGTTTCAGCCAGGGCAGTGCATCGGTCTGTGCGAAGGGTTGATAGGCCTCGTCCATGCACACCAGGCCGTTGATGCAGGCCATGGTCTGAATGAGGCGCTCGATCACGCCCGCATGCCACAGGTTGGCGGTGGGGTTGTTCGGGTAGGCCAGGTACAGCAGGCTGGGCCGTTCGGTTTCGATGGCGCTGAGCATGGCGGCTTCATCGAGTTCGAAATCCGCCGTCAACGGTACGCCGATAAAGCGAATGCCTTGCAGCGCCGCGGCCATGCCGTACATCACGAACCCAGGCAGCGGCGCCATGATGGCCGCGCCGGGCACGTCCAGCGCCAGGGCAAGCATGCTGATCAGCTCATCTGAACCGTTACCCAGGGTCAGCGCGCAGCCTTCCGGCATGCCGGCAAAACGGGCCAGCGCGGCGCGCAGGTCATCACCCCGCTCGGCCGGATAGCGGTTCAGGGCCACGGCGCCCAGGCGCGCGCCCAGCTCGCGCTGCAACGCTTCAGGCAGGCGATAGGGGTTCTCCATGGTGTCGAGCTTGACCAGCCCGGCGCTGGGTTGCACGGCATAGGCGTGCATGCCTTGCACGTCGGTGCGCAGCACGCGCTTCAGGGTGGCACTCAAATCAAGGTTCATGGCGTGGCGTCGAGTATTTCAGGCCCGAGCAGGAAAGGGTTCACGACGCGCAGGCTGTCGATACGCTGTTCATGCTGCAGGTCTTCCGTCAGCAGCGTGGTGCAGCCCATGTGCTGAGCCGCGGCCACCATCAAGGCGTCCCAGTAGTTCAGGCCATAGCGTGTTTCCGCAGCCCAGGCGGACTCGATGGTGAGCTGGTCAATCTGCCATGGCTGCCACCGCTGGTAGCGGCGCACCTCGGCCCGGGCATCCCCGGCGGAAACTGAGTTGCTGAACTTCTTGCGTGCATTCGCATAGAACTCGTTGAGCACCTGTGTGCTCAGGCGGCCGCAATGCCTTTGCCAGCATGCTGCCAGCCACCGGCGGGCCGTGTCGCGCTTCGGCAGATCACGGTCATCTACGGCATAGATGAGCACGTTTGTGTCCACAAATACCAAGGTGCTCACCTCGGGCGACCCCGGTCGTACATCTCATCGTCGGTCAGATACGGGCCGTTCGAGACACCGAGGCTGCGAAACTCCAGCGCCTCGCGCATGGCACGCTCATAAGCATCGTCATGCCGCATCTTCTCAGCCAGCAACTCACCCACCAGGCGCGAAACACTGGTGTTGCGGCGCGCCGCTTCCATGCGCGCCCAGTCGGCCACGCTGTCTTCCATGGTCACGGTAACGTTCTTCATCTCAGCGCCTTTCACGAAGTTCGTGCAACACGATTTTCGTGCAACACGAAATTCGCGTCAATCTTTCAGTCGCATTTCGGCCGCCCGGGCATGAGCATGGAGCCCTTCGCCGTAGGCCAACTCGGCCGCAATCGGCCCAAGAATGTTTGCGCCCGCTTCGCTCACTTCAATGATGCTGCTTCGCGTCTGAAAATCGTACACGCCCAAAGGCGAGCTGAAGCGCGCGCTGCCCGAAGTGGGCAGCACATGGTTCGGCCCGGCGCAGTAGTCGCCCAGGCTCTCGCTGGTGAAGGCGCCCAGGAAGATGGCGCCGGCGTGTTTGAGCAGCGGCTCCCACCGTTCGGGTTCGCGCGAACTCACCTCCAGGTGCTCGGGCGCGATGCGGTTGCTGATGGCACACGACTCTTGCATCGAGGCGGTTTGGATCAGCGCCCCGCGCCCTTCAAGCGAGGCGCGAATCACCGCCTGGCGCGGCATGCCCGGCAGCAGGCGCTGCATGGCGGCGTGCACGGCGTCGAGGTAGGCCGCGTCTGGGCACAGCAAGATGCTTTGGGCCAGCTCGTCATGCTCGGCCTGGCTGAACAAGTCCATGGCCACCCAGTCGGGCGGCGTGCTGCCGTCGGCCAGCACGAGAATTTCGCTCGGCCCGGCGATCATGTCGATGCCCACCTGGCCAAACACGCGCCGCTTGGCGCTGGCCACATAGGCATTGCCCGGGCCGGTGATCTTGTCAACCTTGGCCAAACTGGCCGTTCCATAGGCCAGCGCCGCCACCGCCTGCGCGCCGCCGATGGTGAACACGCGGTGCACGCCCGCCACATGCGCGGCGGCCAGCACCAGGGCGTTGCGTTCGCCGCGCGGCGTGGGCACGACCATGATGATTTCGCCCACGCCGGCCACCCGTGCCGGCACGGCGCTCATCAGCACGCTCGATGGATACGACGCCTTGCCGCCGGGCACGTAGATGCCCACCCGGTCGAGCGGAGTGACCTTCTGGCCCAGCAGGGTGCCGTGTTCGTCGCGATAGCTCCAGCTGCGCCCGCATTCCTGCAACTGACGCTCGTGGAAGGTGCGGATGCGCGCCGCGGCGGCTTGCAGCGCGGCGCTCTGGGCCGGCGGCAGGCCGTTGAAAGCGGCCAGCAACTCCACCGGTGGCACCTCAAGCTCGGCCAGGCGAGTGGCAGTCACCCCATCGAAGCGCGCGGTGTATTCCAGCACCGCGGCGTCACCGCGCGCACGCACGGCGTCGATGATGGTGGTGACGGCTTGCTCCACGGCCGCATCGGTTTCGGCCGAGAACGCAAGCAGGCCAGACAGCTCAGTGTCGAACCCGGCTGATGCGGTGCTCAACCGACGAACATTCAGATCCATCACCCCTTCTCCACCGCCGCGGCCAAGGCGTCAATCAAACCGCGGATCGGTTCGCGCCGCGTCTTCAACGCCGCCTGGTTGACCACCAGGCGCGCTGAAATGTCCATGATGCGTTCCACCTCGACCAGGTGATTGGCCTTGAGCGTGGCGCCGGTCGAGACCATGTCGACAATGGCGTCGGCCAGCCCCGTGAGCGGCGCCAGCTCCATCGAGCC
>JAYUHT010000557.1:0-8633 GCA_043766725.1 Burkholderiales bacterium
TAGATGTAGGCCACGTGAAACAGCGACGCCAACACCCGCTTGGAACGCACCACGCTGTCCATCGCCAATTTTGTGAACTCGCAAAGTCTGCGGCCGGCCGTGCGCAGTTCATTCGCTTGCTCCACAAACAAGTCATCAACCAACAACCCGGCTGCGGAATCGAAGCCAATGGTGATGGTGCCTATGGTGTGTTCATGTTCGCACGCCACCAAGGTGATGCGCGAAGGTGCAGGCGCAGCCGGCAGCCCGGTGCTGAGGTAGCCGCGGTGGGCATACATGCGGTTGATGAGCACGCTGGCCGAGCCGCGCTGGCCCGGCGTGTCGGCACTGCGTATCTTGAACAATCGCCGCGTGATCTCGTCGCCCGCGGCTTCATCGGGTGGTGCGCCGTCTTGCAGCAGCGAGCGCAGCGCATGGTGCGGCTCGAAGGGCACGCCAATGATGGTGTCACCCTTCAATGTCGTTCCTTCGACCGGCAGGCTGGCAGCGCGGCAGCCCGCCACGTGGCGCAATCATTGTTCGGGGTGTGCCGTGCAGCATGGCGTCGGCGCAGGCGTGGCCGCGGCGCGCCAAGTTGTAGAAAAGGCGCTCAACTTAACCGCCGCTAGCGTACGCGTCTGTGCGCTGGCACACATTCAAAGGCGCATGGCGGCGCGCTGAGCGGCCCGCAATATGCCAAGCCACATTGGGGATTTGGCTGATTGACTAGTCGCGAGCCAAGAAGTTGTCGCCAGTGAAAGCCAACCCTGCCAGCCCAAGAACGCCGGGGGCCAGAGTGAAGGGCGAAAGCTCAGCGTAGGCACCATTGAACGCCGCCATGGCGGCGACCGCAGCCACGGCATAGCGCAAAAGACGTTGAAAAACGGGGCGCGAAATCAGAGCCATGACACCTTTCACTGAAGATCCTGCCAGCCAAGCGTGTTGCAGGAGTTGAAGGCTGTGCTGTAAGTCACAGCTGCAGGCTAGCGACAGCTAACTTCCAGGTCTGTGCGACACCGTACCTTTTACCCTAACTTCGAGGTTCAGGCGCAAGCTCAACCGAGGTTGTCAGAAGCAAAACCCCAGTTGATCAGCTTGTCCAGCACTGCTTCAACGTGCGCCGCGCGGCGCTCCTGGAAGTCGAGGTAGTAGGCATGCTCCCAAACGTCGATCACCAACAGCGGCTTACAGCCATCTTGGGTGAGCGGCGTCTCGGCATTGGCGGTGTGCACCACCGCCAGTTTGCTGTCTTGCAGCACCAACCAGACCCAACCACTGCCGAAGCGGGCGGCCGCCGCAGCGGCTAACGCGCCCTTGCAGCCGTCAAGACTATCGAAGCTGGCTTCGATCAGAGGCTTGAGCGGCAAGGGTGGCTCGCCACCACCAGCAGGGCGCAGACTGCGCCAGTAAAAGCGATGATTCCAGGCTTGAGCGGCGTTGTTGAACAGCGCCGCATGTTCGGGTTTTCCGGCCGTGTCCGTGATGACTTGTTCGAGCGACATCTCCGTGCGTGCACTGCCGGCCAGCAGCTTGTTCAGGTTGTCGATGTAGGTCTTGTGATGCTGTCCATGGTGGTGGCTCAGTGTGAGCGAGCTGATCACCGGAGAAAGGCCGTCTAGTGCGTACGGCAGATCGGGCAGAGCATGGGGGTAGGTCGGGTGCGGGCTCATCGGGTCCTCAATACGCAGGCAGACCCGGCAGCGCACAGCCCAGCCTTCTGGCCTGGGCGCGCCGATCCGCACTCAAGTTAGTCAGGGTGACGGTGACGGTGTCGCCGCCGCATGACACACGGTGAATGACCACGTCTTGCCGGCCCTTCACCAGATGCACCTGCGAGAACGAGCGTTCGCTGCCGTCTTCAATCACGCGCCGGTAGCGCTCAATCAACGGCTGCTGCCTCAGCGCGCCGGCGCCGAGTGCGCGCAAGCTTTTACCGTTGGGCTGGATGTCGCCCACGCGCAGCAGCCGCGCCGCCGCGGGTGTGGCGTGCTGCCAAATGAAGTCGACAATGCGGCCGTGCTCGCGCACGGCTACCAGGCGCAGCACGGCTTCAGCCATACGCCGGCCACCGCGAGTCGCCACGGTGGCCTGCCTTGGAGGGGGGGTGAGCAGGGCCGCAAACCAAGGCGACCCCGTCTGTAGTGAAGGTTCAGCCGACATCTGCGCCACCGTCGAATCACCCTGCTCAGCACGCACCTGCGCGCAAGCCGGCCCGTGGTGAAACGCGGTTTGCATCAAGGCAGTTGCCTGTGATGGCGATGCCGACAGACGCATTCAGCTCTTCCCGAAGCGTGCCTTGGCGGCGGCCATGCAAGCAGACTTGGCATCACCGACCAGCGCGTCGCACTTCTCAGCCGCCACCTTGTAGTCGGCGTCCTTTTTGTCCGCGGCTGCGTCAGTGCGCGCCTCGGCGATGGTGCTGCCCATCTTGGCATCGGCCTTGGCCTTGATGTGCACTGCCTTCGCTTCCTTGACGCAAACGTCCTTGGCATTGCCGGTCAGGTCGTCGCACTTTTCCTTGGCCACAGCGTACGTGGCATCGGCCCGAGCCAGCATGAGTTTGTTCTGATCCTTGGGCTTACCGGTGTAGCGGTATTCCAGGTCAGCCTTCGCCACTTTTTCCCGGCCCTTGGCCTCTTCCATGCAAATGTCTTTGGCGTTCTTCGTCATTGCTGCGCAGGCCTTCTTGTCGGCCTTGTAGTCGGCGCTGGCGCGGTCTTTACCGGCCTGGTAATCGGGTTTGGTCATGTTCGCGGCCTGAGCCAGCGGCAATGCCAGCAAGGCGGCTGTGATGAACGAAAGCTTGATCGAATGGATGCGGTTCATGGTTGTCCTGCAAAGAGTTGGGGAGGGGTGGAAAAGTCTGATCGCGCACGCCTGCGCTCAATTGCGGCGCCGTCATCGTCGACGAGCTTCAACTTGAAGCCGGCCAAGGAAACCTCGTCGCCAATGTTGAGCGTGGTCAGCCAGGCTGTGAGGGCAACGCCCAGCGAAGCCAGCGCGGTCACCACGGCCATCAGCAAAGCAAAGGTGCTCATCGCTGACCTCTCAAATTCGTGCTGTTTCGGTGCGCCAGTGTGGCCAGGCGAAAGCTGCGCGGCCAGCAGACAGCAGCGCTTGCTTGGGTAGTAGCTGTCCTACACGCACCTCTCACTCATAACGCAAAGCCTCGATCGGATCCATGCGCGCTGCGCGGCGTGCCGGAAAGTAGCCGAACAGCACGCCGATGCCGGCCGAGAAGATGAACGACAGCAGGTTGATGGCGGGGTCGAACAGGTAGGGCACGTCCATCAGGCCCGCCCCGACATATGACGCCGCGGTGGCGATGACGATGCCGATGACGCCGCCCAACGCGGCCAGCGCCACGGCTTCGATCAGGAACTGCATCAGCACCTCATGTTCGAGTGCGCCGATGGCCAGGCGCAGGCCGATCTCGCGTGTGCGCTCGGTGACGCTGACGAGCATGATGTTCATGATGCCGATGCCGCCCACCAGCAAGCTCACCGCCGCCACCGCGCCGAGCAACATGGTCATGACCTGCGTCGTGCCCGACAGGGTTTCGGCCAGCTGCTGGGTGTCCAGGATATTGAAGTTGTCGTCATCTCCTGCTTGCAGCTTGCGCCGCTCGCGCAGCAGGCCACGCAAGCTGGTTTTCAGGCTGGCGCTGTCGCTGCCGTCGGCCATCGACACCAGCAGCGTGTTGACGCGCTGGTTGCCGCTGACGCGCCGCTGCAGCGTGCGCAGCGGCACCAGCACGGTGTCGTCCTGGTCGTTGCCCATGGCGGCCTGGCCCTTGGCGGCCAGCACGCCGATCACTTCGCACGAGAACTGCTTGAGGCGCAGCTGCTCGCCCAAGCCGTTGACACCGGCCCGGCCAGCGAAGATTTCGCGCCGCACCGTCTCGCCGATGATGCACACCGCCGCGCCGGCGGTTTGCTCGTCATCAGCAAACAAGCGGCCGGAGGCGAGCTGCCAGTTGCCGGTGTCGAACCAGGTGTTGTGGCTGCCCACCACATTGGTGGCCCAGTTGCGCCCGTTGGCCACCACGGTGACGCCGGCACGGCCCTCGGGCGCCACCGCGCCAACGCCGCCAATCTGCGCCGCAATGGCCAGCGCGTCGGCTTCCTTGAACGCCGGTGCGCCGCCGCCGCCGCCCGGCCCCTGGCGCTGCCCCGGGCGCACCAGCAGCAGGTTGCTGCCCAGGCTGGAGATCTGCATCTGCACCGCCTGCGTGGCGCCATTGCCCAAGGTGACCATGGTGATGACGGCACTGACCCCGATCACGATGCCCAGAACAGTGAGGAACGAGCGCAGCAGGTTGCGCCGAATCGAGCGCAGGGCCAGGAACAGCGTGTTCAACAGCATCACGCGACCTGGTCTGAGGTGGCAAGCGCCGGCGCCGGGTGCGGGTTCGGGCCGTCACTGGCGATGCGGCCGTCTTTGAAGCGCACCACGCGCCGCGCGTAGGCGGCCATGTCGCTTTCATGCGTGATCATCAACACGGTGATGCCGCGATCCACGTTCAAGCCGCGCAGCAGCTCCATGATCTCGGCGCTGCGCTGGGTGTCGAGGTTGCCGGTGGGCTCGTCGGCCAACAGCACTGCGGGCTCGGTCACCAGCGCACGTGCGATGGCCACGCGCTGCTGCTGGCCGCCCGAGAGCTCAGCCGGCGTGTGGTGCTCCCAGCCCGCCAGCCCCACCGACTGCAAGGCGCGCGTGGCGCTGGCGCGGCGCACTGCGGCACTTTCGCCGCGGTACAGCAGCGGCAGCTCCACGTTCTCTTGCGCTGACGTGCGCGCCAGCAGGTTGAAGCCCTGGAAGACGAAGCCGAGGTAGCGCCGGCGCAGCCGCGCACGCTGGTCGCGCGACAGCGCCTGCACCGCTGCGCCGTGGAACAAATACTCGCCGCTGGTCGGCGTGTCCAGGCAGCCCAGGATGTTCATGGCGGTGGACTTGCCCGAACCGCTGGGGCCCATGATGGCGACGAACTCGCCGCTGTGGATGTCCAGGTTGATGCCCTTCAGGGCCTGCAAGGCGACCGCGCCTGTGCCGTACACCTTGGTCACGCCGCGCAAGCTGATCAACGGCACCTGGCGCGCAGCCTCAAACTGGGTTGCGCCGGGCAGCGCCCCACCACTCATGGTGCGGCCGCGCGCTGGCCGGTGATGACCAACATCCCCACCCCCAATTCACCGGCCGTGATCTCGGTCATGCGCCCGTCGCTGATGCCCGGCGTGACCGGCACGGCCACGGCCACGCCGTCGCGCAGCACCCAAACCTGGCGCGCTGTGGCAGTGCTGGCCTGGCCGCCGGACGAGCGGCGCGGCCCGGTTCGCGGCATGCGCGGCATCAAGCTGCCCACGATGCCGGCGCCAGAGGCCGGCGCGGCCGCGCTGGTGGCGTCGCTCGGCGCGAAGCGCAGTGCGCTGTTGGGCACCAGCAGCACATCGTTGCGCCGCGTGGCCACGATGGTGGCGGTGGCCGTCATGCCCGGGCGCAAGCTCAGGTCGGCATTGTCGACATCAAGGTGCGTCAGGTAGGTGACGACGTTGTCGGTGATGGTCGAGCCAAATGCCACGCGGGTGATGCTGGCCGGGTAGCGGCGCCCGGGGTGGGCGCTGACGGTGAAGCTGGCGGCCTGCCCGGCCTGCACCTTGCCCACGTCGGCCTCGTCCACGTACACCTGCAAGCGCAGTTGTGCCAGGTCTTCGGCCACGCTGAACAGTGTCACCGCCTGCAGCGACGCGGCCACCGCGTTGCCGGGGTCAACGTTGCGCGTCAACACCACGCCATCGGTGGGGGCGCGGATCGAAGCCTTCGACTGGTTGATGCTGTCGGTGGACACCGCGGCCTGCGCCTCGGTGACGCCGGCGCGCGCGCTGGCCAGGTCAGCCTGAGCGCGCGCCAGCGCGGCGCGCGCGCCGTCCAGCTCGGCCAGCGAGGGCACCTTGCCGCCCGACAAACGCGCCACTTCTTCAAAGCGCGCCAGGTTGGCCCGCGCTTCCCGCACCGTGGCCGTGGTCTGCGCCACCCGTGCGCCGGCCGCAGTGAGCGCGGCGCGCGAACGCACGATCTGGTCGCGCAGCTTGGCCGTGTCGAGTTCAACCAGCACCTGGCCTTGCTTGATGCGGTCGTTGACGTCAACGTTGACCTTCAACACCGTGCCCGACAGTTCGCTGCCGATGTTGATGGTGCGCGTGGGCTGCAAGCTGCCGTTAGCGGTGACGCTCAACGTGAGTTCGCCGCGCTTCACCGGCTGCGTGGTGAAACTGGGCAGCGCATTGGCGGCCTCGCGCCCCTGCCACCACCACACGCCCGCGGCCAGCAGCGCCACCGCACCCAGGCCAGCCCAGGGCAGCGAGCGGCGCCACCACGCCCGCGCGGCCGGCTCGCCAAGCAACCCGGCCAGCGCCTGCGTGCCGGCAGGCGGCGGCGTGCTCGTGGCACCGGGTGGGTCGCTCAGATCGCTCACAAGCAAATTTGGCTTTGCCACTTTGCTTGACCCCCGCGGGGGGCGGCTGGCCGCGGCCGGCCTTGGGGCGCTCTTTGGGCCGCTGCCTGGCTGATGCGTTGGGTGGCGGGCGCATCGCCCGTTGCGCCGGCCGCTGCATCACCTGCCGCGTCACCCGCACGTCGCCAGCCCCCGCCAAGGGCCTTGAACAGCCGCACCTGGCCGGCGCTCAGTTCAGCGCTCACGCCGGCCACGTTGTCTTGCGCGGCGAGCTGGTTGCGCTGCGTTTCCAGCACGGTCTGAAAGTCGATCAGGCCGCTATCGAAGCGCTGGCGAGCCAGCAATGCGGCGCTGGCGGCGGCGCGCGCGGCCTCCATCAATTCCACCCGGCGCAGGGCGTCACCGCGCAACGCGGCCAAGGCATCTTCAACGTCTTTCAAGGCCGCCAGCGCAGTGCCCAGATACGCCGCGCGCGCCACTTCCAGCGCCGCATGTTGGGCGCTGACCTGGGCCTGGCCCGCGCCGCCGTCAAACAGCGGCCATTGCACACTGGCCGCCAGCGCGCTGGCCACCGCTGCCGTGGCACCCAGGCCACCCAGCGTGAGCGCACTCAGGCCGAGCGAGGCGCTTACCCGCACACTGGGTGCGCGCTGCGCCTGAGCCTGCGCCACGCGCGCCAGGGCGGCGTCCACGCCCAGCTCGGCGGCGCGGACGTCAGGGCGCTGGCGTAGCGTGTCGGCCGGTATGCCCAGGGCCAGGTCGGCGGCGGCGTGCGGCAGCGCGCCGGGCCTGGCCAGCATGGCGTCGAGCGCGGCCGGCGCCTGCCCGGTCAGCACCGCCAACACGTGGCGGGTTTGGTCGATGCTGGTTTGCTGCGCCGGCAGCCGGGCGCGGGTCTGCGCCGCGGCGCCCAGCGCCTGTTCAACCTCAAGCGCCGACACCAGCCCCGCCTGCGCGCGCCACTGCGTGAGCTGCAAGGTCTGCAACTGGCTGGCCAGGTTGTCGGCGGCAATGGTCAGCCGCGCCTGCGCGCTGCGCAGCTGGATGTAGGCCAGCGCCACTTCGCCTGCCAGCACCAGTTGCACGTCACCCAGGCTGGCGTCGCGCGCATCGGCCGCGGCCTGGCTGGCACGCAAGCCGCTGCGCTGGGCACCAAACAGGTCGGCCTCCCAACTCGCGTCCAGCCCGAGGCGAAAGTTGGTACCGGTGCTGCGGCCACCCGAGCTGCCCTTTTGCACCGAGCCTGAACTACCCAGGCCCGGGGCGAGTGCGGCGGCGGCCACGTCGCGCAAGGCACGCGCTTGCTGCACGGCCGCGCGCGCGCTGAGCACGCCCGTGTTGGCGCGCAACGCAGCGGCCACCAAATCGGCCAACAGTGCATCGTTGAAACGCCGCCACCACTGCGCACTGGCCTCGGTGCAGGGCGCGACAGCGCAGCGGATGTCAGACCATTGCGGCGGCGCGTCGAATGCCGGCACCGGCGCCACCTCCGGCGTGTAAGACCCCCAGGTCGCGCAACCCGGCACGCCGAGCAGCGCACTCATCAGCGCCATGCCAATCCCCTGCGTTGGCCAGCGCGCACGCCTGGGCACAGGGCGCTGCGGGCTCACGGTGCGCTGGCAGCGCGTTTCGGCGGCGGATCGAGCGCCAGGCTGGAGTGGTCGTTGGCCTGCCCGGGCAACGGCATGGCGGTGGCTTCCTGCGCCCGGGTCATGGCGGGGTGCGCCGGGGCACTGCGCTGGGCCGCGCTGGCTAACGCCTGAGGCCGGCCCGCATCGCCCGCGCGCAGCGTGGCTTTCGCATCGGGCAGGGAAGGGTCGCTTGAAACTTGCGGTGTAGCGGCCGGCGCAACAGTGGGCAGCGGCGGCGTGGCCGGTGGCGTGGGCCCCGGGCCTGGGCGCTTGTCGCAGCCGACGCTGGCCAACAAGACCACCACGGCCACCGCCACAAGCATGCCGGCACGCATTGTTAACGTTTCAAACATGCCATTCTCCTGCAATGATTCGAGTCTGGGTCTTGGCTTGCTTGACGCAGCCACTTGTATCTTGATTTCCGTACTTCTTCAGACTCAAGATAGTGCGAGGCTGTGGAGCTTGTGGGCGAATGCGGGCGCGGTGGGCAACGCGCAGCGTTGTCCACGGCAAGCCCGCCGGTGCGCCGCAGGCGCATCGTCCACAAATCCACAGCCTGCTTCGGTTTGGCG
>JAYUHT010000558.1:0-8630 GCA_043766725.1 Burkholderiales bacterium
CGCGCCGGCATCTTGCCGGCGCGGGCCGCGTTTCATTTGCTAAGCTCGGCAAATGAACGAACCAGTACAAACATCAGCCAGGGTGCCCGCCAAGGTGGCCAGCAAGGCCGCTGACAAGGCCGTGGCCAAGTCGCGCACGCGCGGCCGCCCCAAGCTCACCGCCGAGCGCACCAACGACCCCGAGCGCACGCGCGCCGACATCATTGCCGTGGCCACGCGCGAGTTCGCCGAAAAGGGCCTGGCCGGCGCGCGCATCGACGTCATCGCCGAAGCCATGCGCACCAGCAAGCGCATGATTTACTACTACTTCGGCAGCAAGGAAGGCCTGTACATCACGGTGCTGGAAGAGGCCTACCGGCGCATGCGCGAGACCGAGGCGGGCCTGCACCTTGACGACCTGGCGCCCGAAGCAGCGCTGCGCAAGCTGGTGGCCTTCACGGTGAACTACCAGCTCGCCAACCCCGACTTCACGCGCCTGGTGATGACGGAAAACATCCACCGCGGAGAGTACCTGGCGCAGAGCAAGGCGATCCGCCAACTCAACGTGCCGGCCATCGAAGGCCTGCGCCGGGTCTATGAACGCGGGTTGGCCGCGGGGCTGTTTCGCAAGGGGCTGGACGCGGTGGACTTGCACATGTCGATCAGCGCGCTGGCGGTGTTCAACGTGGCCAACCGGCACACGTTTTCATTGATCTTCCAGCGCGACCTGGAATCCAAGGCCGCGGTGGCTGCGCGGCGCGAGAGCGTGGTGGAGATGGTGGTGCGCTTCGTGCGCAAGTAGCGGCGCCTGCCGTCAGGCCCGCGCAGCCGCCACGGCCGACGCGGCGGCGCGCAAGGCGAGCAAGTAGCTGTCCACGCCGAAGCCGCATATCTGGCCACGCACGATCTCGGCAAACACCGATACGTGGCGGAAGGCCTCGCGGGCGTGGATGTTGCTCATGTGCAGTTCCACCACCGGGCAGGTGAGGATGGCCAGCGCGTCGCGGATGCCGTAGCTGTAGTGGGTCCACGCCCCGGCGTTGATCAACACCGCGTCGGTGCCTTGTGCATACGCCTGGTGGATGCGCTCGCACATCGCGGCCTCGTCGTTGGTTTGGAAGCTCTCGACTTCGGCGCCGAGTTCATGGCCCAGGGCGCGTAGTTGCGCATCAATTTGCGCCAGGGTGGTGGTGCCGTACTGCTTGGGGTCGCGCTGGCCGAACATGTTGTGGTTGATGCCGTGCAGCATGAGGATCTTCATGACCGTGTCCTGTGTGAAGAGTGTTCTCTAACGTTAATAGTGGCAGCTCAAACCAGCGGCACGGTGAGCCGGCTGATCACGGCCCGCGTGTCCGGGCGCACGCCGCGCCACCAATTGAAGGCCTCGGCGGCCTGCTCCACCAGCATGCCCACGCCGTCAGCCAGGCGCGGCTCGGCGCTGGCCTGGGCCAGTTTCAAGAAGGGCGTGAGGCCCTTGCCGTAGAGCAACTCATAGGCCAGTTGCGTGCCTTTGAAGACGCTGCCGTCGATGGGCGGCAGGCCGCCCGTAAGGCTGCAAGAGGTGGCGTTGACGACCAGATCAAACCGCTCGCCAGCCAGGTTGTTATAGCCGCAACCGGCCACCGGCCCCATGGCCTTGAAGTGCGCGGCCAGCGCCACCGCTTTGGCCACGGTGCGGTTGGCCAGCACAAGTTGGCTTGGCTGTTGCGCCAAAAGCGGCAACAAGGCGCCACGCACGGCGCCGCCCGCGCCCAGCATCAACACCCGCTTGCCCTTCAGTGCAAAGCCCAGGTTGCGCTCAATGTCAGTGACCAGGCCCACCCCGTCGAAGTTGTCGCACACGATTTCGTCGCCCTCGAACTTCAGCGCGTTGGTTGCACCCGCGAGTTGCGCGCGTTCGAGCTTGCGGGTGGCCAGTTCGAACGCTTGCAGTTTGAACGGCATGGTCACGTTCATGCCGCGCCCGCCGCCGTTGGCGAAGGCGCGCACGGTGCCGGCAAAGGCGTCCAGCGGGCCCTCGATTGCGCTGTATTGCAGGTCTTGCCCAGTGGCCTGGGCAAAGGCGGAGTGGATCAGCGGCGACTTCGAATGCGAAATCGGATTGCCGATCACGGCGTATCGGTCGGTCATGAATCAGGCTTTCAGTGTGGCCACCGCGGCCTCGGCATACAGCACGCCGTCAGCCACCATGGCATCGATCTGGTCGTTCGAAAAACCCAGCATGGCCGCAATGCTGCGGTTGTGCTGCCCGAGCAAGGGCGCCGGGCCGCTGGGCGAAGTGTCGCATTCAGACAAGCGAAAGGGCAGGTTGGGCAGCTTGATCTTGCCCAGCACAGGGTGGTCTTGCTCGACCACCATGCCGCGCGCCAGGGTCTGCGGGTCGGTCAGCACTTCGTCAATGGTTTGTACCTTGGCGGCGGGCACGCCGGCGGCGTCGAGCGCGGCGCAGCAGGCCGCTACCGAGGCTTGCGCCAGCGTCCATTCACGCGCCTTGGCCAGAATTTCAACGCGGTGCACGTTGCGCCCGGCCTGGTCATGAAAGCGCGCATCAGTGGCATAGGACGGGCCACCGATCAGCAGCGCAAAGCGCTTCCAGTTTTCGTCCACCTGGGCGGCAATCACCAGGTGGCCGTCGCGCGCAGGGAACACGCCATACACCGTGCTTTGCGGCAAATCATGGCCTGTCTGCTGTGGCAACTCGCCGCTCAGAAGGTAGCTTTGCGCGGCAAAGTCGTGCATCGAAATCATGCAGTCATACAGCGCAATGTCGATGTGCTGGCCGCGCCCGCTGGCCACGCGGCCGAACAGCGCGGCGCAGATGGCCGAAACGCCATGCATGCCGGCGTACATGTCGGCAATGGGCATGCGAAACAGCGGCGGCGGCTCACCGGGCGAGCCGATGATCGACATGGCGCCGCTCTTGGCTTCGGCGATCAGGCCAAAGCCGGCGCGTTGCGCATCGGGGCCGGTGTGGCCATAGGCCGAGACCGAGCAATACACCAGTCTGGGGTTGCGCGCCGACAGCTCCTCATAACCCAGGCCCAGCTTGCTCAACGCGCCGGGCCGGTAGTTCTCGACGAAGACATCGGCCGAGTCGGTGAGCTTGTGCATCAGCGCCAGGCCGCGCGGGTCCTTGAGGTTGACGCACAGGCCCTGCTTGCCCATGTTTTGCTGCATGAAGTAGCCGCTTTGGCCGCCGACGATGGTGGGGCTGGCGCGGCCGGCGTCGCCGCTGTTCGGCCGCTCGACCTTGATGACCTCGGCGCCCAGCGCGCTCAGGCAGCGCGACATGTGCGGGCCGGCCAGGTAGTGGCTGTAGTCGACGACACGAACACCAGCCAGGGGTGGGTCTTGTTTCACTTCGGTTTCCTGTTTCCTAGTTACCCGCAAACCGGCCCGGCGGCCGAAACGGAATCATCAAACGGTTCTCGCCGGCCTGTACCACCTCATCTCTTTGGTTAACCAGCTCAGACGGCAGCGTCACGATGCCCCAGCCCGGCTTGCTGTTTGATTCGCGTTTGCTGCCCACGCTAAAGCGCACGCGCACCACGTCGCCCAGTTTGATGGGCGCCACGAAGCGCCACTCCCAGCCCAGCGACATGCCGGGCACGAAACGCATCGCGGCGGTGGTTTTCAGGCCGTCGGCAATGCTCAGGCCGAACAGGCCGTGCGCCACGCGGGTGCCGAAGGGCGTGGTGCGGGCATAGGCTTCATCGGTGTGCACGGGCGTGTGGTCGCCGCTCAGGTCAGCGTAGGCCATGACGCGGGCTTCAGTCACCTCATACGTTGCACTAATGCATTCTTCGCCCACCACGGCGTCGCACCAGTACTTGTCTTGAATGGTCATTGAATGGCCCTCGGGTCGACGGCCAGCGCCTGCGCCACGGCGCCCGGGCTGGCCTGGATGAACTCCACCGCCAGGCCGTCGGGCAGGCGCAGCCAGTTGCGGCCCATGGGCAGCTCGGTGACGCCGTACGGGCGCGCAGCGGCCAGCGTGCCTTCCAGGTCTTCGCACATCACGCCCAGGTGCCCCATGCGGCCCTCCGGGCCGGTGAAGTCCGGCGCAGCAATGAACTGCAGGCCGCCCAGCGCCCAGTACTGAATCGGGTTGTCCAGCGAGCCTTGCACTTCGCGCATCTCCATGCCGCACACGTCACGGAAGAAGGCGATGTGCCACTGGATGTCTTTCACCCAGAAGGCCACGTGTTCGAGATAGGCTTTTCGACTCAAGGCTTGTGCTCCTGTGTCATGCGCGATTCGATGCCCTTGATGCAGGCCACCAGCGCCTGGTTAACCGGGGTGGGCACACCCAGACGCCCGCCTTCGCTGACCACCGCGCCGTTGATGTGGTCGACTTCCGTGATGCTGCCCTTTTCCAGGCTTTGCAGCATCGAGGTCCTGAACTGCGGCCCCAGGCCCGCGCGGGCCAGTTCCCAGGGTTCGCAGGGGTCGCTCATGCTCAAGGCCACGCCCTTGGCGCGGGCCACGGCCATGGCTTCAGCCACTGCGGCCAAGGCGCAGGTCTTCACCTCGGCCACGCCGTACAACCCGCCATAGGGCAGGCCGGTGATGGCGCTCAGGGCGCCCGTGGCCACGTTCACCAATAGTTTGTCCCACATGGCGGCCTGGATGTCGTCGCTCACCGTGCACTCCAGGCCGGCTCGGTTGAACTCGGCAGCAATGGCTAACGCGCGTTGGCTGATGCCGCCGCTCAACTCACCGATCAGGGTGCGCTTGCCCGTTGAGCCCACGGCCACATGGCCTGGCGCCAGGCACAAGCCGCCCACGTAGGTCTTGCCGGCCAGCACGCGCTCGCGGCCCACCGCGGCGGCCAGCACGTCTTCATGGCCCAGGCCGTTTTGCAGGCTCATCACCACCGTGTGCGGGCCGATCACCGGGCCTGCGCCGGCCATGGCCGCGGCCGTGTCGAACGACTTCACCAGCACGATCAGCAAATCGGCGGCGGCCAGGGCGCGGCAGTCCTGCGCGGCCTGTACCTGCACGGTGCGCCGGGTGCCGCCGTCGGCCCCCGTCTGCATTTGCAAGCCATGTGCCTGTATCGCCGACACATGCGCCGCCGAGCGGTTCACCAGGGTGACCTCGCTGCCGCCTGCGGCCAGCATGCCGCCAATGGCACAGCCCAGTGAACCCGCCCCCAGTACACAGACTTTCACGCCGGCCTCCTTTGAATAGAGCGCCACGATAGGGCTTTGCCGCCTGACAGAAAAGACAATGCGTGCAATGATAAGTATTGAAAAACGCAATGTGGCGCAAATGACCTCCACCACCCCAGCCGCTGCGTCGGCCGCGCTGCCCGACCCGCGCGAGCTGCGCCTGTTCGATCAGCTCTACGAGCTGCGCAGCGTCACGCGGGCCGCGCAGGCGCTGGGGCAGAGCCAACCCACGGTGAGCATCTGGCTGGCCCGCTTGCGCCGGCGTTTCGACGACCCGCTGTTCGTGCGCACGCCCGCCGGCATGCAGCCCACACCGCGCGCCGAAAGCCTGGTTGGCCCGTTGCGCGCCGCCCTGCACGCTTTGCAGCAACTGGGTGCGAGCGAAGCGCGGTTTGCGCCGCAAGTGGCGGCGCGGCGGTTTCGTGTTTGCATGACGGACGCCAGCCACATCACCCTGCTGCCGCTGCTGCTGGCCCACTTGCGCCTCGCCGCGCCGCAGGTGCAACTGGTGGTGTCGCAGATCGGTGCCGACACGGCCGCGGCCTTGCAGGCGGGCCAGGCCGATCTCGCCATCGGCCACGTGCCCTGGCTCGACGCCGGCTTCTATCAACAAGCCCTGTACGCGCAGGATTGGGTGTGCCTGGCCAGTGCCGGGCACCCCCGCATTCGCAAATCATTGAGCCTGGCGGCCTACCGCGCCGAGGGGCACGTGGGCATCGCCGGCGGCACCGGCGCGCTGTTGCTTGAACAGGCTTTGCAAGCCAAGCGCGTGAGCCGCCGCGTGGTGCTTGAAATGCCGGGCTTTCTGGGCCTGGGCGCCATCATTGCGCGCAGCGACTTGCTGGCCACCGTGCCACGCCACATCGGCGAAACCCTGGCCGTGCTGAACAAACTGGCGGTGCTGCCTTGCCCGGTGCTGGTGCCGGGCTTCGTTGTCAAGCAGCACTGGCATGCGCGCTACCACCATGATGATGCCAGCCGCTGGTTGCGCGGCGTGTGCGCCGAGCTGTTCCAGCAACGCCACCCAGCGGGCAAGCCGGTTCTGCGCAAGGATCGGGGTTAACCCCAATTTGTAGAACTAACCAGTTCGTACATTATTGCGGCTGACGCAGGCTGGGCTGTCTCATGAGGCCGCCCGTCGCGCCCCAAGGAGTGCCCATGTCGGATTCGATAGAGAGAATGGCCAGCGCTTACTGCAAGCTGCTGGAGTTGCTGCTGGTGCTGCTACTGGGCGCCATGGTGATCATGGTGTTTGGCAACGTGGTGCTGCGCTATGCCTTCAACTCGGGCATCGTCGTTTCAGAAGAGCTGTCGCGCTGGGCCTTTGTGTGGATGACCTTCCTGGGCGCCATCGTGGCGGTGAAAGACGGCGGCCACCTGGGCACTGACATGCTGGTGGGCCGCTTGGGCACCACCGGCAAAAAGCTCTGCCTGGCCCTGGCCGAAACGCTGATGCTCTATGCCTGCTGGTTGATTTTTTCCGGCAGCCTGGCGCAAACGCGCATCAGCCTGGATGTGGAAGCACCGGTCTCGGGCTGGTCGATGGCCTGGCTCTCGGGCGTGGGCCTGGTGTTCGCCGTGTCGGCCGCGCTGTTTCACCTGCTCAAACTCATGCGCCTGTTCAGCGGGCAGTTACGAGACGACGAGTTGGTGGTGGTGCAGGAGAGTGAAGACCTGGCCCAGTTGAAGCACGATGCCCACACAGGGGAGAAAGCATGACCGTCGCCGTCTTCCTCTTTTCGCTGCTGGGCGCCATGGCGCTGGGCATTCCCATCGCCTATTCGCTGCTGCTGTGCGGCGTGGCGTTGATGGTTTACATGGGCAACTTTGATGCCCAGATCCTGGCGCAGAACCTGATCGAAGGCGCCAACAGCTTCCCGCTGCTGGCCGTGCCGTTCTTCATGCTGGCCGGCGAGATCATGAACGTCGGTGGCCTGTCCAAACGAATCGTTAACCTGGCGCTCACCCTGGTGGGCCATGTGCGCGGCGGCCTGGGTTACGTGGTCATCTTGGCGGCGGTGCTGATGGCCGCACTGTCGGGCTCGGCCGTGGCCGACACCGCCGCGCTGGCCTCGCTGCTGCTGCCCATGATGGTGGCCGCGGGGCATGACAAAGCCCGCGCCGGCGGCTTGATTGCCTGCGCCGGCATCATCGCGCCCATCATTCCGCCGTCCATCGGTTTCGTCATCTTCGGCGTGGCGGCGAACGTCTCCATCACCAAGCTCTTCTTGGCCGGCATCGTGCCCGGCATCTTGATGGGCGTGAGCATCGCGGTGGCCTGGTTCATCGTGGCCAAGAAAGAAAACGTGGCGCCGCCGAAGAAGGCCAGCAACGCCGAGCGCTTGCAAGCCCTGCGCCAATCCACCTGGGCCCTGGTGCTGCCGCTGATCGTGCTGGTGGGCCTGAAGATGGGTGTGTTCACACCCACCGAAGCCGCCGTGGTGGCGGCGGTGTATGCCCTGTTTGTGGCCACCGTCATCTACAAGGAACTCAAGCTCGCGCAGCTCTACCAGGTGTTTGTGAGCGCGGCCAAAACCACGGCGGTGATCATGTTCCTGGTGGCCGCGGCCATGGTCTCGGCCTGGCTCATCACGGTGGCCAGCCTGCCGCAAGAACTGATCGCGCTGCTCAAGCCCTTCATCGACCAGCCCACGCTGCTGATGGTGATCATCATGGTGCTGGTGATGGTGGTGGGCACGGCCATGGACATGACGCCCACCATCCTGATCCTCACCCCGGTGTTGATGCCCCTGGTGAGAGCGGCGGGCATCGATCCGGTCTACTTTGGCGTGCTGTTCATCATGAACAACGCCATCGGCCTGGTGACGCCGCCCGTGGGCACGGTGCTCAACGTGGTGGCCGGCGTCGGCAAGATGAAGATGGACGATGTCACGCGTGGCGTGATTCCTTTCATGATTGCCCAGTTCCTGGTGATGTTCCTCATGGTGTTTTTCCCATGGCTGGTTACCGGCCCCGCGCGTTGGTTCGCTGGGTAAACACCATTTTGTTGATCCCGCTGGCGGCGCGCCGGGTGCGCCGCGCTGCCAGCCCAAAGGCTCTCGCGTCCCACCCTCAAGCTTGTTCAAAAGGAAAGTCACATGAAACGTTTGTTCATCAAGACCGTGCTGGCCGCCGTGGCCCTGGCTGCTGTGGGTGCCGCCCAGGCGCAAGACATCAAAGAGCGCACCATCAAGTTCGGCCTCAACGGCCCCGAAGCCCACCCGGCCGCGGCTGGCATGAAGAAGTTTGCCGAGCTGGTGGCCGCCAAGAGCGGCGGCAAGATGAAGGTCAATTTGTTTTTCGATGGCTCCCTGGGCAGTGACCAGGCCATCACCACCTCCATTCAAGGCGGCACGGTGGAAATGTCGGTCATGAACACCGGCATCCTGGCCAGCCTGGCCAAGGAACTGGCCATCTTCGACTTCCCCTTCCTGTTCGCCAACGAAAAGGAATCGGATGCCATCGTCGACGGCCCGG
>JAYUHT010000559.1:0-3260 GCA_043766725.1 Burkholderiales bacterium
GGCCTGCCCGAACTGCTGGTGGAAAACTGGACGGCCATCATGCTGCCGGCCGCCACGCCTGATGTGGTGGTGGCCAAGCTCGGCGCCGAGGTGCTGAGCATCATGGGTGGCGCCGAGATCAACGAGCGCGCCCGCACCCAGGGCTTTCGCGTCGATGCGCGCGGGCCGCGCGAATTTGCGCCTTATCTCAAAGATGAAATCGAGCGCTGGGGCCGCATCATCACGGTGGCGAAGATTCAGGCCGACTGAATTGGCCAATTGAAGCACCCAACCCAAGGCCCGGTTAGCGTGGTGGGCCGGGTTTGATCCGCGCTGGCCGGCTCGTTTTTCGCGCGCCCGTGCTGCCGCGCTCAACCAGGCTCCAGGCCACTGTTTGGCCGGCCACAGCGCTGCGTGTCGGGCCTGTTGCCTGCAACTGGCGCAACAGCGTGGCAGCGGTCTCGCGGCCGATCTCGTAGCGCGGCGGGCGCACGCTGGTCACTCCTTGGCCTAACTGCCGGCTCAAGGCGAAATCACCGAAACCCATCAACGCCACCTGGCCCGGCACCTTCACGCCGCGTGCCTGGGCTTCTAGCCAGGCACCGCAGGCCAGGTGGTCGTTGGCGAAGGCAATGGCATCGACCTTGGGCCGCCCGCGCTCATCGAGCAGGCCGCTCAAGGCGGCGCGACCGGCGTCAAACGCATCGCCCGCCGGTGCGGTCAAGGCCAACGCCGTGGCGCCACGCGCACGTGCCGCAGCCAAGAAAGCTTGGCCGCGTTCATGTGCGCGATAATCGTCGGCCACGCCGGTGTCGACATATGCCAGGCGCTGGTGGCCGGCGTCGGCCAAATGCTGCGCCATGGCACGGCCCACTTCAGCATGGTTGAAACCCACCTGGGTGAATTCGGCAGCGCGGGGTTGCCAGTCCCACATCTCCACGATGGGTGTGCCGGCTTGCACCGCGGCGCGCAGCAATCCGCGCGCCGCGGGCGTGTGGTGGCGGCCGGTCACGGCAAGGGCATCGGGCGACCACGCGAGCACGGCGCGCACCTGCTCTTCTTCACGCGCTTGTGAATAGCCCGTGGCCGCCAGCAGCAATTCATAGCCGGCGCTTTGCAGGCCCTCGGCCAGGCCTTGAACGGTTTCGGCGAACACCGAATTGGCCAGCGAAGGCACGATGGCCGCCACCATGCGCGAACGCCCGCTGGCCAGCATGCCGGCTTGCTTGTTGGGCATGTAGGCGTGCTCGGCCAAGGCCTGGGCAATGCGCTGCGCCGTGGCGCTGGCCACCTTGTGCGGCTCACGCAGGTAGCGCGACACGGTGATCTTGGTCACCCCTGCGGCCTGGGCCACGTCTTCGAGCGTGACGCGGCCATGGCCGCGGCGCGCGCGAATTGGCACGGGAACGGGTGGATCGGGAGCGTCGGTTTGTTGCATGGCAATACGGCAACGGATCAGGGAAGCGCCGGATGGTGCCGCCTGGTGTGGCGTCATACGATCATGGCAATGTTACCGCTAACATCTACGCTTGTTCGATCATTGCTGGTTCGATGACAAACCCTTTGCGTTCGTTGAGCAGCCTGCGCAGCCGCCGCTGGTTCACGGCCACCGGCATGCGTGCCTTTGCACACCGCCAGCGCATGCAGCAAATGGGCCTGCGCCGCGAAGACGTGATGGCCAAACCCATCGTGGCCATCGTCAACACCTGGAGCGACTTGTCGCCCTGCCACGCGCATTTGCGCGAACGCGCCGAAGCCATCAAAAAAGGCGTGCTCATGGCCGGCGGCATGCCCTTCGAGCTGCCCGCCATGAGCCTGGGCGAAGTGATGGTCAAGCCCACCACCATGCTCTACCGCAACCTGTTGGCCATGGAGGTGGAAGAGCTGCTGCGCTCGCACCCGGTGGATGGCGTGGTGCTGCTGGCCGGCTGCGACAAAACCACCCCCGGCACGCTGATGGGCGCCATCAGCATGGGCCTGCCCACGCTGTTTTGCAGCGCCGGGCCGATGCTGAATGATCGCCATGTGAAGGGCGGCCAAACCCGTCGCATCGGCGCGGGCACGCACACGCGCATGTTCTGGGACGAATACCAGGCAGGCGCCATCAACGACGCCGAATGGCTGCAACTCGAAGCCAAGATGACACGCTCGCCGGGCACCTGCAACACCATGGGCACGGCCAGCACCATGACCGCGCTGGTCGAAGCACTCGGCCTGGCCTTGCCCGGCAGCACGTCTATCCCGGCCATGGACGCCGCGCACACGCGCATGGCCACGAGCTGCGGCGAGCGCATCGTGCGGATGATCTTTGAAGACCTCACGCCGGCGCGCCTGCTCACGCGCGGCGCGTTCCTGAATGCGGCAGCGGTGCAGATGGCGCTGGGCGGCTCCACCAACGCAGCCGTGCACATCATCGCCCTGGCGCGCCGCGCCGGCGTGGCCTTCACGCTCGATGACCTCGATGCCGTGGGCCGCCAGGTGCCGGTGCTGGCCAACCTGTTCCCCAGTGGCGAATTTCTGATGGAAGATTTTTATTACGCCGGCGGGCTGCCAGCATTGATGTCGCGGCTCGCGCACCAGTTGTCGCTCGATGAGTTAACCGTTAGTGGCCGCACCTGGCGCACCGAATTACAGGGCCGCGAAGTGCTCGACCCGCAAGTCATTCGCCCGCTGGATCAGCCGGTGAGCCCGAATGCGCTGGCCGTGCTGCGCGGCAACCTGGCGCCTGAAGGCGCGGTGATGAAGCCATCAGCCGCTGAAGCGCGCTTCTTGCAACACCGCGGCCGCGCCTTGGTGTTCGACAGCCAGCCCGAGATGCTGACGGCCATGGCCGACCCGAGACTTGATTGCGATGAGAACACCGTGCTCGTGCTGCGCAACGCCGGCCCGGTGGGCGCGCCGGGCATGCCCGAATGGGGTGCGCTGCCGATCCCGCACAAGCTGCTGCAACGCGGCGTGCGCGACATGCTGCGGCTTTCAGATGCGCGCATGAGCGGCACGCACTACGGCGCTTGCGTGCTGCACATCGCGCCTGAATCTGCCGTGGGTGGCCCCCTGGCTTTGGTGCGCAATGGCGACGAGATTGAACTCGATGTGGCCGCACGGCGCCTGCACCTGCATGTCAGCGAGGCCGAGCTTGATGCCCGCCGCGCGGCGTGGCGCGCACCCACGCCCGCGCCGGCTCGCGGCTACGTGCGTTTGTACAAAGAGCATGTGACCCAAGCCCACGAGGGCTGTGACTTTGACTTTCTTCAGGGCAATGACCCCACCCCAGAACCGGA
>JAYUHT010000560.1:0-3253 GCA_043766725.1 Burkholderiales bacterium
GTCAAGTCGTCGCTCAGGCCGTTGACGACCAACAGCCGGGCCTCGGCCTTGTCCAGTGCCACGTTCCAGGCGCGCTTGCCCACCAGCACGGCGTGGGTCTGTTTGCGCGTGGTCACGTCGACGTAGGCCACATGGTTGGCGCGGCCCATGCCCACGAAGGCGCGCTTGCCGTCTTTGCTGATGGCAATGCCCACTGGGGTGATCTCATCATCGCGCGCGCCTTTGAGTTCGAGCTTCAGCGTGGCCACCACTTTATGGTCTGCCGTAGTGATGATGCTCACCGACGTGCCCAATTCGTTGGTCACCCACAGCTCCTTGCCGTCGGGCGTGATGGCCATGCGGCGCGGGCGCTTGCCCACGGCGATGTTGTGCAGCACTTTGGCATTGGTCACGTTCCCCACGTCGATGACATGCACCAGGCTGGCCACCTCGCTGGTCACGTAGACCAGCTTGCCGTCGGGCGAGGTCTTCACGCCTTCGGGCTCCTTGCCCACCTTCACCGCCTTGAGCTTCTTGCCGGTGGCGGCGTCGAGCATCAACAGCTCGCCATCGTCTTCGCTCGACACGAACAGCATCTTGCCGTCGGCTGAGAAATCAAAGGCCTCGGGGTCGTCGCCCAGCGGCAGCTTGCCCACGCTCTTGCGGGTGGAAAGGTCGATCACATCGGCGGCGTTGGATTCGGCGCAGGCCACCAGCATGCGTTTGCCGTCGGGCGCCACCTGCATGTGGCGCGGGCGCTTGCAGGTGGGCACGGTGCCCAGCACGGCCAGGGTCTTCAGGTCGATCAGCGTCAGCGCGTTGTCTTTCTCGCTGGAGACATAGGCCACGCCGGGCTGGGCGAAAGCCGGCGCGGCGATGGCCGCAGCAAACAAAGTGATGGCAAGGGTTAGGAAGTTGCGCATGATCATCATGATGTGGCGTGGATGAAAGCGTGTTCCAGGCTGCCGCCGCCGAGCGCGGCGGCCACGGCGGCGGGCGTGCCGTCGGCCAACAGCTTGCCTTTGTGCAGCACCAGCACGCGGTCGGCCGCTTCGGCTTCTTCGACCAGGTGGGTGGCCCACAGCACGCAGGTGCCGCGCTGCTGCACGTCAGTGCGGGTGGCGCGCAGCATGTCCTGGCGCGACTTCGGGTCCAGCCCCACGGTGGGCTCGTCGAGCAGCAGCACGGCCGGGCGGTGCAGCAGGGCGCGCACCAGTTCCACCTTGCGCCGCGTGCCGCCGGAAAGCACGCGCACGCGGCGGTTCAGCTCCGGCGTCAGCCCCATGGCGGCGCAGCCTTCAGCGATGCGCTCGCGCGCGGTGGCGGCGGGCAGGCCGTGCAGGTCGGCATGGAAGTGCAGGTTGCGCTGCACATTCAAATCAAGGTCGAGCGACATTTGCTGGACCACCACGCCCAGGTGGGCCAGTGCGCGCACCGGCTGGCTGCGCAGCGAAAAGCCGGCCAGGTGCACCGTGCCGGCGTCGGCCGCGAACAGGCCGGTGAGCACCTGGAACAGCGTGGACTTGCCGGCGCCATTGGGCCCCAGCAAGGCCACCCATTGGCCGCGCGGCAGGGCCAGGCTCAAGCCGTCGAGCGCGGCGCGCGGGCCATAGCGTTTGACCAGGCCTTGCACGCTGAGCATGGCGTCGGCATTCAAGATCCAGCCTCGATGGGGCAACACCACTTGGGCGGATGAACGGCGGAGCTGAGCATACAAAGAGGGTGTTGGGAGTGGCGAACCAGGGTATGCCGCGCCAAGGCGGCAGAATGATGCGCCCTGCGTGTGGCTCAAGTGTTCACACTGGGCACAGGGCTTTCCCGGGATTGCGCCGCGGGTTCATGCGCGCAAGGCACGCTGAATATCTTCCATTGCCACGCCGCGCGTTTCAACGCCGCTGCGCCACAGCAACAGCGCGCTGGCCACCATGGGCCTGTGGCGACCGCTGATCAGTTGCCGCAAGCCCGCCACGAAGTGGCTTTCATCGATGAGCGGTGGGCCAGGGTGGGCGTTGTCGTCAGGCTCCAGCACGTTGCTTGCGCCGGCGAAGCGGCGCAGCACCGCTGGCGCTTGTGCGTGCTCGCCCCGTGCTGCCCAGGAAGCGCGGCGACTCAGGAATGAAGCGGCCGGGCCCGCTTCAGCGCGTGTTCCAGCGCAGCTTGCGGTAGATGGTGTTGCGGCTCACGCCCAGTTGCTTGCTGGCCTGCGAAATGTTGCCGCCGGCGGCTTCAACGGCACGCCGGATGGCGTTCAACTCCAATTCTTCGAGCGAGCCGCCGGCCTGCGCGGGCATGGCGGCCGCGGGCACGGGCGCCTGGGTGGCCGCGCCTTGTGCCGGCGTGGCTGCGCGAGCGGCCTGGCGCACTTCATCGATGAAGTCATCGGACAAGTGGGCACAGGTGATCTGGTCATCATCTGCGGCCATCACCGCGGCGGTGCGCAGCACGTTGAACAACTGCCGCACATTGCCCGGCCAGGTGCACGCGCGCAGCATGGCCATCACCTCGTCAGACACCGTCAGCCGCCGCCCGGGCGCCTCGCGTTCCAGGATGCGCTGCACCAGCGCGGCCAGGTCGCTGCGCTCGCGCAAGGCCGGCAGGCGCACGGCCAGGCCGTTGAGGCGGTAGTACAGGTCCTCGCGGAACTGCTTGCGCTCGATCATTTCGCGCAGGTTGCGGCGCGTGGCACAGATGATGGCCACGTCCACCACCACCGCCTTGTTGCTGCCCAGCGGCGTGACCTGACGGTCTTGCAGCACGCGCAGCAGGCGCGCCTGCAGGGGCAGCGGCATGTCGCCGATCTCGTCGAGGAACAGCGTGCCGCCGTTGGCCTGCACGATCTTGCCCACCGCCCCCTTGCGCCGCGCGCCGGTGAAGGCGCTGTCTTCAGAGCCGAAGAGTTCGGCCTCGATCAGCGTTTCCGGAATTGAGGCGCAATTCACCGCCACGAAGGGCTGGCGCGCGCGCTGCGAATCATGGTGGATGGCGCGCGCCAGCAGCTCCTTGCCGGTGCCGGTGTCACCCAGCACCAGCACCGGGATGTCGCGGTTGAGCACGCGGCGGATCTTGTCCACCACACTGGCCATGTGCGCGTCACCGGTGTGCAGCGTGGCCAGGCCGGCGAGCGGGTTGGCAACGGCAGGGGCCGCGTTGGCGGGCTTGTCTCTTGGCGCCAGCGCCGAATTGGCCGCCAGGCCGGCTTCGCCGGCGCGCCCCATGCCGCGCCACACCGGCCAGTTGAAGCGCGCCTGCAGGTGGCATGGGCGCCCGTCGGGCA
>JAYUHT010000561.1:0-3249 GCA_043766725.1 Burkholderiales bacterium
CTTGCTGCTGATGGGCTCAACCAAGGCGCTGGCGGCGGCCAATTGGTGGTCGATTGCCGAGGTCACGCTCACCGCGGCGGTGGGCATCGCCGCGCTGGCCGGCGGCTTCCAGGGCTGGGCGCTGAAGCGCACCACGCTGCTTGAGCGTTCGATGCTACTGGTGGCCGGCTTCGCATTGGTCTACCCCAGTCGCATGGCGGACCTGGTCGGGTTCGGCCTGGTCATCGCGGCGCTGGCAATGCAGGCACTGCGCAGCGAGGTGCCGGCGCGCAGTGCGCCATGAAAGGACACACTCCATGACCGAATCCATCGACATGCAGCTTGATGCGCAGGCCATTGCCACCCTGCAGCAAGTGACCACGGCCACGCTCACCACGATTCTGCTGAAGAAGGGCCTGCGCAACGTTTGGTTGCGCGGCACCAAGCCGCTGCGCCCGGGCCAGCCGCGTCTGGTGGGCCGCGCCTTCACGCTGCGCTTCGTGCCGGCGCGCGAAGACCTGGCCACGCCGGCGTCGTGGGCATCGCCCATCTCCACCCGCTCCGCCATCGAGGCCATGCCGGCCGGTTGCATCGCGGTGGTCGATGCCATGGGCGTGCAAGACGCCGGCATCTTTGGCGATATCTTGTGCGCGCGCATGGCCAGGCGCGGCGTGGCCGCACTCGTCACCGACGGCGTGGTGCGCGATGCGGCCGGTGTGCTCGGCACGGGCTTGCCGGTGTGGTGCAGTGGCGTGGCCGCACCACCCTCGGTGGCCGGGCTCACCTTCGTCGCCTGGCAGCAGCCCATCGGCTGTGGCGGCGTGGCGGTGTTCCCGGGTGACGTGGTGGTGGTGGACGATGACGGCGCGGTGTTGATCCCTGCCGCGCTGTTGGGCGAGATGCTGGCGCTGGCCCCTGAACAAGAGCGCTTTGAAAACTGGATCATGGGTGAAGTGGCCCAGGGCGCGGCGCTGCCCGGCCTGTACCCGCCCAACGCCGAGAACCAGGCGCGCTACCAAGCCGCCATGCTGGCCGGCCCGGGCGAAGAACCGCAGCCCGGGTAGCGGCGTGGTGGTGTGCCGTGGGGTGCGCCGTGGGGTGCTTGGTTGGCAGCAGCGTTGACATCACCGTGATTGGTTCTATCATAGTATGAATGAACCGCCCGCTCACGAACCGCCCCAAGCGCCTGCATGAGCATGTGGTCGATGAGCTGGGTGCGCGCATCGTGCGCGGTGAATTCGCGCCCGATGCGGCGCTGCCGGTGGAAGACGCGCTGGTGACTGAGCTGGGCGTGAGCCGCACCGTGGTGCGCGAGGCCATCAAGGTGCTGGCGCAGAAAAATTTGATTCAGGTGCGCACCCGCACCGGCACGCGCGTGCTGCCGTTTGAGCAGTGGAACCAGCTCGACCCCGACATCCTGCGCTGGCGCTTTGCCGGCGCTTTTGATGCCAAGCTGATCGAAGACGTGATCGACCTGCGCCGCATCATCGAACCCGCCGCGGCCGAGCTGGCGGCGGCGCGCGCCACGCCGGTGCAACTTGATGGCCTGCGCGCCACGTTCAGCGAAATGTCAGACCCGAGCCAGGTGGCCGCCCACATCGCCGCCGACCTGCGCTTTCACCTGGGCATTTTGGAAGCCGCGAACAACCACTTGTTGCTCGGCCTGCGCCACAGCATCGAAGGCGCGCTCACCTTCGCCATCGGCTTTTCAACGCACAGCAAAGACGATGGTCTGAGCTCGCTGGCCCTGCATGGCAATGTGCTGCGCGCCATCGCCGAACACAAACCGGTGCGTGCGCGTGCGGCCATGAACACGCTGGTCGACCGTTGGGCGGAAGACAGCCTGCGCATCGTCAAATCACAAAACGCCAAGGCACGCCGTGTGCGCCTGGCCACTGAAAAAGCGGCGGCATGAGGATCACCGAACTCGAAACCATCCGCGTGGCCGAATTTGCCAACGTGCTGTGGGTGCGCGTGCACACCAACGAAGGCGTCATTGGCTTGGGTGAAACGTTTTATGGCGCCGGTGCCGTGGAAGCGCATATTCACGACACCTTGGCGCAGCGCCTGCTGGGCCGCAACCCGCTGCACATCGAAGCGCTGAACAAGGAGATGCTCAACCTGCCGATGGCGCAAAGCAGCACCGGCGTGGAAACGCGCGCGGCCTCAGCCGTTGACATCGCGTTGTGGGACGTTTTCGGCAAGGTCTGCAACCAGCCGGTGCACCAAATGCTGGGCGGCCTGTGCCGCGACAAGCAGCGCATCTACAACACCTGTGCGGGCACGCGCTATGTGCGTTCCACCAACATCCGGCCCGTTTCAAACTGGAGCCTGGGCCAAGGCACGGGCCAGTATGAAGACCTCGACGGCTTCATGAACCGCGCCGATGAGCTGGCCGAAGATCTGCTGGCCAACGGCATCAGCGCGATGAAGATCTGGCCCTTTGACCCCGTTGCCAATGAAACCGGCGGCATGAGCATCAACGCTGCGCAAATGCGCCTGGCTTGCGAGCCGTTCGAGAAAATTCGCAAGCGCGTGGGCGACAAGATGGACATCATGGTCGAGCTGCATTCGCTGTGGAACCTGCCCGCGGCCAAGCAGATCGCGCGCGCGCTCGAACCGTTCATGCCGATGTGGTTTGAAGACCCGATCCGCATGAACTCACCTCAAGCGTTAGCCGAGTACGCGCGCTCAACCGACGTGTGGGTCTGCGCCAGCGAAACCTTGGGTTCGCGCTGGCCCTACAAAGACATGCTCGACCGTGACGCCATGCATGTGGTGATGGTTGACCTGTGCTGGACCGGCGGCCTCACCGAAGGCCGCAAGATCGCCGCCATGGCCGAGACCTACCACCGGCCGTTTGCGCCGCACGACTGCATTGGCCCGGTGGGCTTTGCCGCGGCAGTGCACATGAGCTTCAGCCAGCCTAACACGCTGATTCAAGAATCGGTGCGGGCGTTCTACCGCGGTTGGTACAACGAACTCGTCACCGCTATGCCGCGCATTGAAGGCGGCTTCGTGTTCCCGATGGAAGGCGTGGGCCTCGGGCTGGAATTGTTGCCGGCGGTGTACGCGCGCAGCGACACCACGGTTCGGGTCACCAGAAGTTAACGCAACAAAGCAGGCACTCATCATGTCTATTCAACTCTTCAGCCTGGCCGGGCGCAACGCGCTGGTCACCGGTTCTTCACGCGGCCTGGGTCTGGCCATCGCCACCGGCATGGCGCAGGCCGGTGCGAGCGTGGTCATCAACGGCAGTGATGCCGGGCG
>JAYUHT010000562.1:0-3248 GCA_043766725.1 Burkholderiales bacterium
TGATGTCAAACGTTAGCGTCACCCAAAATCATGTCGGCCGCCTTCTCGCCGATCATCACCACCGTGGCATTCGTGTTGCCGCCCACCATGCTGGGCATGACTGAAGCATCCACCACACGCAGCCCCTGCACGCCGTGCACGCGCAACGTTGCATCCACCACGGCCAGTGGCCCCGTGCCCATGGCGCAGGTGCCCACCGGGTGGTGGGTGATGCCGCCGAGTTCGGCCATGGCCGCATCCAATTGCGCATCACTTTGCAGCGCGCTGCCAGGCAGCACCTCTTCAGTGATCAGCGCAGCCAGCTGCGGCTGTTGGTAGATGCGGCGCGCAGCGCGGATGCCGGCGCGCATGCTCGTGAAATCGTCTTCATGGCTGAACAGATTGAAGGCGATGCGCGGGGCTTCATCGGCGCGGCTGGAGCGCAGGCTGACGCGCCCGCGGCTCTTGGCATAGAGCTGGCACACGGTGATGTAGAAGCTGTGCGGCCCGGCGCACTTGAAGCCCGGGAACCACAGCGCGGCATCGAGCCGCACCGGGTTGCACAGCAGTTGAATATCGGGCCGGTCGAGTTCGGGCCGGCTCTTCAGCAACACCGTGCCGCTGCAAATTTGCGTGGCAAACGGGCCGCTGCCGAGTACCGCCCAACGCAGCGCAGAAAGCACCGCGCGATCAAAGCGCAATTGCTTGATGAAGGTGATGGGTTCGCGCGCCAGGAATTGCAGCGGCATGCGCGGGTGTTCAATGAGGTTACCGCCCACGCCGGGCAGGTCATGTCGAACATTGATGCCCAGCGCCTGCAACTCGGCGCCCGGCCCCAGGCCCGAGAGCATCAGCAACTGAGGCGAGTGGTAAGTGCCGCCGGCCAGCAGCACCTCGCGCCCGGCGCGCGCGCGGCACAGGCGGCCCTGTTGCAGAAACTCAACCCCTATGGCGCGGCGCGGGTTGGCTTCGTCGAACAACACGCGCTGCACCGGTGCGCGGGTGAGCACGCTCAGGTTGCGCCGCGCGCGCACCGGGTGCAGGTAGGCGCGCGCTGCGCTGTGGCGCCGGCCGTGCGCATCGATGTTCACCGTGCCGGCGGCCACACCGTCGCGCTGGGCGCCGTCGTAGTCCGGGTTCACGGCATGGCCGGCCTGGCGCGCCGCCGCGAACAAAGGCTCGGCCAGCAGGTGGCGGGTGTCAATGCCGCGCACTTGCAACGGGCCTTTACCACCGTGGAAGGAGCCCGCACCGAGCGCATGCGATTCACAACGCTTGAAGTAAGGCAGCACATCAGCGTAGGCCCAGCCCAGGTTGCCCGCGCGCGCCCAGTCGTTGAAGTCTTCAGCATGGCCGCGGATGTGGAGCATGCCGTTGATCGACGACGAGCCGCCCAGCAGCCGCCCGCGCGGCACCGGTAGCACGCGGCCATTCATGTGCGGCTCGGGCTCGCTGCTCAGGCCCCAACCCAACGCGGGCTGTTGCAGCGCTTTCATGAAGCCCACCGGCATGCGCACCAGGGGGTGGGCGTCACCACCGCCGGCTTCGAGCAGCAGCACGCGGTGTTGGCCATCGGCGCTGAG
The DNA here is from genome assembly GCA_043766725.1 of Burkholderiales bacterium. Taxonomy (GTDB): domain Bacteria; phylum Pseudomonadota; class Gammaproteobacteria; order Burkholderiales; family Burkholderiaceae_C; genus Rubrivivax. Next base: position 1,563 of record JAYUHT010000562.1, read on the forward strand.
CCGGTTGGCCAGCACGCAGCCGGCCGTGCCGGCGCCGGCGATCACGTAGTCGGCTTCATGCGTCCATTCGAGTTGCGCCACATGTGCCTTGTTTGCTCTCAGGCCGGTGTGAACACGGGCACCGCCTGGCCGCCCTCGCTGGGCCTGAACACCACGCGCAGGCGCTGGCCCACGTGCAGCCTGGCCGGGTCGGCATCGACGATGTTGCTCATCAGCGTCACGCCTTCATCCAGCGCCACATAGGCCAGCGTGTAGGCCGAGTCGCCCTGGCCCATGGTGCTGTATGAATACAGCTTGCCTGTGCCGGCTGACTCACGCCAAACGGTAGCGTCGCTCAGGCAATGCGGGCAGATGTCGCGCGGGTAGTGGTGCGGCTTGTCGCACGCAGTGCAATGTTTGACGAGCAAGCGGCCTTCGGTGGCCGCCTGCCAGTAGGCCGCGGTTTCGGGCAGAGTGCGCGGGGTCGGAATTTGCCGGGACATCACACCCGCTCCATGATCAGGCAGGCGGCGGTGTGACGCGCCGCCAGCGCGCCGCCAATGCCGCTGGCCAGCGCCCAGGTGCAGCCGCTCACCTGCACGGCGGGGTGGGCTTCGCCACGCAGTTGGCGCACGGCCTCGATCACCTTGGTGATGCCGCCGCGGTGCGCCGGGTGGTTGTTGCACAGGCCGCCGCCGTCGGTGTTGAAGGGCAGCTTGCCTTGGCCGCTGATCAGGTTGCCGTCTTGCACGAAGCGCCCGCCCGCGCCCTTGGCGCAAAAGCCCAGGTCTTCAAGCTGCATCAGCACGGTGATGGTGAAGCTGTCGTACAGCGAAGCGTATTGAATCTGCGCCGGCGTGATGCCGGCTTCCTTGAACGCCACCGGGCCCGCCCAGGCCGCGGCGCTGTAGCTCAAGTCCACCTGCCCGCCCATGCCGTGCTTGGGCGCCTCGCCGGTGCCGCGCACCATCACCACGGGGCGCTTGAGTTGGCGCGCGATTTCGGGCCGCGCCACGATGAGCGCGCCGCCGCCGTCGCTCATCACGCAGCAATCGAGCTTGTGCAGCGGGTCTGCCACCATCGGCGAATTGACCACGTCAGCCACCGTCACCACGTTGCGCAGCATCGCGTTCGGGTTGTGTTGCGCATGGTGCGAAGCGGCGACCTTGATCAACGCGAGCTGCTCGCTGGTGGTGCCAAATTCAAACATGTGCCGCCGCGCCACCATGGCGTACAGGTTCTGCGTGGCCGGGCCATAGGGCTGCTCGAACGCCAGTTCGGGGGCATCGGGGTCGGGCGGGCGCAGCATCGCCCGTGGGCGCGGCGAACCAACGTTTGAGTTCACTGCCTTGGCTGCTGCCGCGCCTTCGGCCGCCGCCGCGCGCGGCCGCCCGGCCAAGGTGATGAGCGCCACGTTGCAGCGCCCCGTCACAATGGCCGCCGCGGCGTGCGCCACATGCAGGATGGGCGCGCTGCCGCCGCATTCGGTGCTGTCCACATGGCGCAGCTTCAACCCGAGGTATTCGGCCACGGTGGCCGTACCCAGGCCAGGGGCATCGCCGGCGCAGAAGTAGGCGTCGATGTCATCGCGCGTGAGCCCCGCATCGGCCAATGCGCCACGCGCCACGTCGGCATGCAGGCGCAGCACCGAAAGCCCATCGGCCTTGCGTGTGGGGTGTTCGTAGGCGCCGACGATGGCGGCTGTGC
>JAYUHT010000563.1:0-3246 GCA_043766725.1 Burkholderiales bacterium
TTGATGCTGCCCTTTTTGGTGGCCGTGGGCGTCATTGCTCACACCTACTACGTGGCGCGCATGCAAGACCTGGTGTGGAACGGCACGCGCAGCCCGGCCATCGCCTTTCGCAGCGAGTTAAGGTTTCGCTCTCTGCTCGGTTTGAACCTGCTGAACTGGCTGCTCATCCTCATCACCCTGGGCTTGTACTGGCCCTTTGCGGCGGTGGCCACGGCCAAGCTGCGCTTGCAGGCGGTGAGCTTGATCGTCAGCCCCGAGTTTGAACACATCAGCGCCGGCCCGGGTGACGCCGTGAGCGACGCCGCGGGCGATGCCGCAGGCGACCTCTTCGGCATTGACTTCGGCTTGTGACTCATTCGTTGCCGGCCACGTACTTTGACGGCCACAGCCCGCAGCCGCAACCGGTGTTGCTGCGGCTGCAAGACGGCGTGTTGTGGATCGAAAGTGAGCAGGGCACACGCCAGGTGCCAACGCATGAGATCACTTGGCCGGAACGCCAGCGCCACGGCCTGCGCGTGGCGCAACTGAACAGCGGCGGCAGCGTGCAATGCGACGACGCCACCGCCTGGGACGCCTGGGCCAAGGCTGCGGGCCGCGTTGAAAGCCAGGTGGTGCAAGCCCAGCAAAGCTGGCGCGGCACCTTGTTGGCCTGCGTGCTGCTCATCGCCTTGGCCTTTGCCGGCACCTTGTGGGGCGTGCCGCTGGCGGCGCGTGCCACGGTGGCGCTGATGCCCAGCAGCGCTGAAGCGACGTTGGGCGACGCCGTCTACCGCTCGATCAATGCCGAATGGCTCAAGCCCAGCAAGCTGCCCGCCGCGCGGCAGCAGGCGTTGCGCGAGATGTTCACCCACGCCCTGGCCCGCGCCGCCACGCCGGATGAGCCCGTACCGTTCATCACCCTGCACTTTCATGCCGCGCCTGGCATGGGCCCGAATGCGCTGGCCCTGCCCGGCGGCACCATCGTGCTCACCGACGAACTGGTGGCGCTGGCCCAAGGGCGAGACGACATGCTGCTGGGCGTGCTGGCGCATGAAGCCGGTCACGTGCAGGCCCGCCACGGCCTGCGCATGGTGGTGCAAGCCACGCTCATCGGCGCCGTCACCGGCCTGGCCTGGGGCGACTTCAGCACGCTCGTTGCCGCCGCCCCGGCGGTGCTGGGCCAGTTGGCCTATTCGCGCGACTTCGAGCGCGAAGCCGACGCCCACGCCCTGCGCGTGCTGCGCGCCAACCGGCTCGATGGCAGCGCCATGTTGGAATTTTTTGATCGCATCGAAGCGTGGCAGCGCAGCAAGGGCGGGGCCGACGCCCCGGCCATGTTGTCGTCACACCCACTGAACGGCGAGCGCCGCGCGCTCTTTGGCGCCAAGTCGCCCGCTGCCAGCTGATGTCTTCAGCCGCCGCTTTGCTGCGCCGGGTTCGCGCCTGTACTTTGTGTACCGAACACTTGCCTCTGGGCCCCAGGCCGGTGTTCCAACTGCACCCGCGCGCGCGCATCCTCATTGCCGCGCAGGCACCGGGCAAGCGCGTGCATGACACCGGCGTGCCCTTCAATGACCCCAGTGGCGAGCGCTTGCGCGCCTGGCTGGGTGTGACACGCCAAACCTTTTACGACCCGCTGCAGATCGCCCTGCTGCCGATGGGTTTTTGTTTCCCCGGCACCGGCAAATCGGGCGACCTGCCGCCACGGCCCGAATGCGCCGCGGCTTGGCGCGCACCCTTGCTTGGGCTGCTGAAGAACGTTCAACTCACACTGGTCATCGGCCAATACGCCATGGCCTACCACCTGCCACGCAGCAGCCTCACACAACCACGCGGCAACCTGACCCAAACCGTGGCCGCATGGCGCGAACTCGGCCCCGCGCTCATCCCCCTGCCCCACCCCAGCCCGCGCAACAACCGCTGGCTCGCGCGCAACCGCTGGTTCGAACAAGAGCTGGTGCCCGTGCTGCGCGAGCGGGTCGCGGCGGCCTTGACCTGATCAACCCAGGCCAGCGCGCTATCCTTCGCCCCATGCTGATCGACTTCTTCTACACCTTGCGCGCGGCCAAGCTCAAGGTCTCGGTCAAGGAATACCTCACCTTGCTCGAGGCGCTGAAGGCCGGCGTCATCAGCGAATCGGTGTACGATTTCTACTACCTCGCGCGCACCACGCTGGTCAAAGACGAAGCCCAGTTCGACAAGTTCGACCGCGCCTTCGCCGCCTACTTCAAGGGCGTTGAACTGCTCACCGACTTCACCCAGGACATTCCCCTGGAATGGCTGCGCAAGGTGCTGGAGCTTGAACTCAGCGCCGAAGACAAGGCCAAGATCGAGAAGATGGGCTGGGACGAGCTGATGGCCACGCTGAAGAAGCGGCTCGAAGAGCAGAAAGAACGCCACCAGGGAGGCAGCAAGATGATCGGCACCGGCGGCACCAGCCCGTTCGGTGCCTACGGTGTGAACCCGCAAGGCATTCGCATCGGGCAAGACAAAAGTCGCAATAAGAGTGCCGTGAAGGTGTGGGACCAGCGCGCCTACAAAGACTACGACGACAACCTTGAACTGGGCACGCGCAACATCAAGGTGGCCTTGCGCCGGCTGCGCCGCTTTGCGCGCGAAGGCAACGAGCTGGAGCTCGACCTCGACGACACCATTCATTGCACCGCGGCCAATGCCGGCATGCTCGACATCAAGATGGTGCCCGAGCGCCACAACAAAGTGAAGGTGCTGCTGCTGATGGACGTGGGCGGCACCATGGACGAGCACATTCACCGCGTGGAGGAACTTTTTTCCGCCACCAAGACCGAATTCAAGCACCTGGAGTTCTATTACTTCCACAACTGCGTTTACGACTTCATGTGGAAGAACAACCGGCGCCGCTTCAGCGAGAAGTTTTCAACCTGGGACGTCATCCGCAAGTACAACAGAGATTACAAACTCATCTTCGTGGGCGACGCCACGATGAGCCCTTACGAGATTCTGCAGCCCGGCGGCAGCGTCGAATACAACAACGAAGAGCCGGGTGCCGAGTGGCTGCAGCGGCTGACCAACGCATTCCCAAAATATGCGTGGATCAACCCCGAGCCGCAAGGGGTGTGGCAGTACCGGCAGAGCATCTCGGTGGTGCAGCAACTGGTCAACCAGCGCATGTTTCCGCTCACCCTGGCGGGCCTGGAAGGGGCGATGCGCCTGTTGACCAAGTGATCTGGGCCCGGTGACCATGGCCTCGCGAGCAGGCCGCTGGCGGTCGCTGACCGGTGTGGCGCT
>JAYUHT010000564.1:0-8552 GCA_043766725.1 Burkholderiales bacterium
GCTTAAAAACGCGGCGCGGCGAGAGGAGTTCGAATGAAGCGCATGTTGATCAATGCCACGCAGCCCGAAGAGCGGCGCCTGGCGATCGTTGAAGGCCAGAAGCTGGTCGATTTCGAAACCGAGATCGAAGGCCGCGAACAACGCAAGGGCAACATCTACAAGGCCGTGGTGACGCGGGTAGAGCCTTCGCTCGAAGCCTGCTTCGTTGATTACGGCGAAGACCGCCACGGCTTCTTGCCGTTCAAGGAAATCTCGCGCAACTACTTCCGCGACGGTGTTGATGTGCGCACCGCGCGCATCCAAGACGCCATCCGCGACGGCGACTCGCTTCTGGTGCAGGTTGAAAAGGAAGAGCGCGGCAACAAGGGCGCCGCGCTCACCACCTTCGTCAGCCTGGCCGGGCGCTACCTGGTGCTGATGCCGAACAACCCGCGCGGTGGTGGTGTTTCACGCCGCATCGAAGGCGAAGACCGTGAAGAGCTGAAGGAAAACCTCGACCAGCTCGAATACCCCAAGGGCATGAGCCTGATTGCCCGCACCGCCGGCATTGGGCGCAGCGCGCCTGAGTTGCAGTGGGACCTGAACTACATGCTCAAGTTGTGGACGGCGATCGATGACGCCTCCAAGGGTGGCAAGGGTGCCTACCTGATCTACCAGGAAAGTTCGCTGGTGATTCGCGCCATCCGCGACTACTTCACCGCCGACATTGGCGAAATCCTGATCGACACCGACGACATCTTCGATCAGGCCAAGCAGTTCATGAACCACGTGATGCCGGAAACGGCGAATCGTGTCAAACGTTATCGCGACGACGCGCCGCTGTTCAGCCGCTTTCAAATCGAGCACCAGATCGAGACCGCGTTCAGCCGCACCGTGACCCTGCCTTCGGGCGGCGCCATCGTGATCGACCACACCGAGGCCTTGGTGTCGGTGGACGTGAACTCCGCGCGCGCCACGCGCGGCAGCGACATCGAAGAAACCGCGACCCGCACCAACCTGGAAGCGGCCGACGAGATCGCGCGCCAGATGCGGCTGCGCGACCTGGGCGGGCTGATCGTGGTCGACTTCATCGACATGGAAGAGAGCAAGAACCGGCGCGAAGTGGAAGGCCGCCTGCGCGACGCCTTGCGCAGCGACCGCGCCCGCGTGCAGGTCAGTGCGATCAGCAAATTCGGCCTGCTTGAACTCAGCCGCCAGCGCCTGCGCCCGGCGCTCAGCGAAGGCAGCCACATCACCTGCCCGCGCTGCAACGGCACCGGCCACATTCGCGACACTGAATCCAGCGCGCTGCAAATCCTGCGCATGGTGCAAGAAGAGGCGATGAAGGAAAACACCGCGGCCGTGCATGTGCAGGTGCCGGTGGAGGTGACCAGCTTCTTGCTCAACGAGAAGCGCACCGAAATCACCAAGATCGAACTCAAGCAGCGCCTGACCGTGCTGCTGGTGCCGAACAAGCACCTTGAGACGCCTAACTACAAGCTTGAGCGGCTGCGTCACGACGACCCGCGGCTGGAGAACATCCGCGCCAGCTACACGATGATCGAGGAGCCCGAAGACGAGGTTTCGATCAGCCGGCGTGAAAAGTCAGTCAAGCCGCGCCAGGAACCAGTGATCAAAGGTGTGTTGCCGGATCAGCCCGCACCGCCGCCGGCGCCGGTGGTGCCGCCCCCGGCACCCGTGGTGGTGACCCCGGCCCCGGCACCCGCCGCGCCGGTGCTGGCTCCCGTGGCAGCGGGTGGCTTCTTTGGCTGGTTGAAAAAGGTGTTTGGCGGCAGCAGCGATGAGCCCGCCACCCAGGCCACCCCAACGCAGGCCTCGGCCAGCACAGCCGCCTCGGCGGAGCCGGCGCGCAAGGAGCGTGACGGCCAGCGCAGTGAGCGGCGTGGCGAAAAGACCGAACGTGGTGAGCGCGGTGACCGTGGTGACCGCGGCGAGCGCGGCGGCCGTGGTGGCCGCGGCGGCCGTGGCGAAGGCCGCGGGCGTGATGGTTCACGGGATGGTTCACGTGATGGTTCACGTGATGGTCAGCGCGAAGCTCAACGCGAAGCCCCGCGCGACGGTTCAAACGACGGCCCGCGCGATGCCAGCCGCAACGAGCCGCGCAACAGTCAACCGCGTAGCGAGCTGCGCACCGACGTGGCGCCGGCGAATGGCGAACCCGCGCGCACGCCGCGCACGCCGCGCCCCGACAACCGCCGCCCTGCCCGCAGCGAAGGCGAGGCCGATGCCGCCAGCGGCGTGGCCGAGCCAGTTGCGGACTTTGCGGAAACCCAACCCAGCCCCGATCAAGCCAAGGGCGAGGGCGGCCGGCGCCGCCGCCGTGGCCGAGGTGGCCGCGACCGCGACGACACCCGTGACGAGGCGCCGACAGCGGGCAGCGACACCGTTGCTGCCGACGCCGCCAGCACCCTGCCTGAAGGCGACGCGCCGCGCGGCGACGGCCCCGATGCCGCGCCGGCTGAGGGTGAGCGCGAAGGCGAACGCGAAGGGGGGCGCCGTGGCCGTGGCCGCGGCCGGGGTCGGCGTGATCAGCAGCAGGGCAATGCCCAGGCCGAGTTGGCAGACATCAACCAGGGTGGCTTCGACAACACCGTCATCGACACCGCGGGCCTGCCCGGCGCTGTAGCCGCAGGCGCGGTGACGGCCGGTGCGGCGGCGGTGGGTGCCGCCACCGTGGCGGCCAGCATGGCGGCCAGGGCTGAGGCTGCACCGGCATCACTTGGCCCCACCGTGGCACAGGCGCAGGCCGACTGGAAGCCAGCGTCGCTGCCCCCCGCCCCGGGTGTGGCCGATGATCAGGCCGAGGCAACGGTGGCAACGGAGCACCGTGCTGCGCCGCAGGTCGAACCGCGTGCAGAACCGCGTGCAGAACCGCGCGCAGAACAACGTGCCGACCAGGTCGCCACGAGCGCGGTGGCAGCCACAGTGGCACAGGCCGAGCGCCGCGCCCAGGCGGCCGCACCCTCTGCTTTTGAACTGCCGCTCGATAGCCTGCAGGCCCTGGCCCAGGGCGTGGGGCTGGAGTGGGTGAACTCTGACGCGCAGCGTGTGCAGGCTGCCGCCCAGGCGCTGGCCGCAACGCCCCGGCCGAAGCATGTGCCGCGCGAACCCAAGGCCATGCTCAGCGTGGAAGAAGGCCCGCTGGTGCTGGTGGAGACGCGCAAAGACCTGTCGCAGATGAAGCTGCCATTCGAGACCGGCGCGCCCGCCGCGTGAAGGCGGGTTCGAAGCATGGCAGCGCTGCCATGTGCGGCTACGGCGCCCCAAGCGCCGCAGCCCCGCTTCACGCCAGCAAGGCCAGCGCGCGCAGGTAGGGCGCGTGACGCATGAGCTCGTCCCAGGGTAGCGGCACGGTCTGCGGCAGCAAGGCGCGGCGGCGTTCGTCGCTGGCTGAATTGGCCTGCCAATGGCCTTGTGCAGCAGCTTGCTGCAAACCTTGAAGCAGCTCGTCCACTGCCTGCCCACCATCTACCGATTGGTTGCACAACAGCACCAGGTCGCAGCCTGCGTTCAGGGCGGCGATGGCTGCTTCGGCATAACTGACCTCGCGCCCGTCGAGCTGGCGCGCGCCGGCCATGCTCAGGTCGTCACTGAACACGGCGCCGGTGAAACCCAGCTTGCCGCGCAAGATGTCTTGCAGCCAGCGCGTTGAAAAGCCGGCCGCTCTGGCATCGAGCTTCGGGTACACCACATGCGCCGGCATCACGGCGGCCAGGCTGGCGCTGAGCCATTCATAGGGCTTCACGTCGTCGGCCAGCAAGGCCTTGAGCGAGCGCTTGTCGATGGGGGTATCGACATGGCTGTCGGCCTTCACATGGCCGTGGCCGGGGTAGTGCTTGCCGCAGTGCGCCATGCCGGCCTGCAGCAGGCCATGCATCAGGCTCTTCGCCAACAGCGTGGCCACACGCGGGTCGCGGTGAAAGGCCCGGTCGCCGATGACGTTGCTGCTGCCATGGTCCAGGTCGAGCACCGGGGTGAAGCTGAAGTCGACGCCGCAGGCGCGCAGTTCTGCGCCCATAACATAACCGGTAGCTGAAGCGGCGTCGGTGGCGGCCAGGGCGTCTTTCAGCCACAGCTCACCCAGCGCCCGCATGCTGCCCAGGTGGGTGAAGCCGTCGGTTTTGAAGCGCTGCACGCGGCCGCCTTCATGGTCGACACAGATCAACACATCGGGCCGCAGCGCCTTGATTTCAGCGCACAAACTGGTGAGCTGGCGGCGATTTTCCCAGTTGCGCGCAAACAGGATCAACCCGCCGGTGAGCGGGTGCTTGAGGCGGCGGCGGTCATCGGCATTCAACGCCGTGCCGGCCACATCGAGCACCACGGCGGACGGGTACGGCACGGGGTCAGTTTTCATCTATTCCCTCTTTGGTTTGCACCACCACGAAGGCGGTGGCGTAGTCGGTCTCGTCGCTCATGCTCACCTGGGCGTGCAGGCCGCGCGCCGCGCACCACTGCGCCAGCGCGCCATGCAACTGGATGCCGGGTTGGCCGCTGGGTTCGTTGATGACTTCGCAATCGCGCCAGCGCATGGGCTGGTGCAGCCCCAGGCCGATGGCCTTGGAGAACGCCTCTTTCGCCGAAAAGCGCGTGGCCACGTAGCGCACGCCGCGCGCCGGTGAACGCGCCGCACGCGCGCGCCAAACACCCAGCTCCACAGGCCCGAGCACGCGCAGGGCAAAGCGCTCACCGTGGCGCGCCAGGGCGGCCTCGATGCGGCGGATGTCGATGATGTCGGTGCCGATGCCGTAGATCATGCGCGGCCCGGCTCGAAGGCGGCACGGATGCACGCCTGATAGTGCCGCACGGTATCTTCCAGGCCGAACTCGACGGCATCGGCGAACAAGGCATGGCCGATGGAGACTTCCTGCACCGCGGGCAGGGCGCGCAGAAAGTCGCCCAGGTTGGCCCGGTTCAGGTCGTGCCCGGCGTTGAGCTCCAGGCCACAGGCTTGCGCCGCCTGGGCCGCATCCACATAACGTTTCAATTCACTGGCCTGCGCCGCCGTGCCATGGGCACGCGCATACGCCTCGGTGTACAGCTCCACGCGCTGTGCGCCCAGCGCGCGCGCCGCGGCCATGGCAAGCGGCTGCGGGTCCATGAACAGGCTGACGCGAATGCTCAGCTCGTGCGCCTCTTCAATCAGCGGGCGCAGCTTTGCACCATCAGCGGCCAGGTCCCAGCCGTGATCTGATGTGTGCTGGCCGGCAGCGTCGGGCACGAAGGTGGCTTGCTGTGGGCGATATTGGCGCAGCAGCGGCATCAGGTTGTGAAACGGGTTGCCCTCGATGTTGAATTCCACCTGCGGCCAGGCTTGCAGCAACTGGTGCAGCGTGCCGACATCGGCGGCGCGAATGTGGCGCTCGTCAGGCCGCGGGTGCACGGTGATGCCGTCAGCACCGCCTTGCAGCGCCAAGGTGGCCATGTGCGCCAGGTTGGGCATGTCCAGCGGGCGGGAATTGCGCAGCAACGCCGCACGGTTCAGGTTGACCGACAGCGCCGTGCGGTTGCGCCGCGGGCCGGACTCGAAGGCCACCAAGGGGTTCATGTAGGTTGAGGTCAGGGGTGCTGGAGCAGGCGCTGCACGTCGGCCAGGGCCTGGCGGCTGCGCAGTGCGCGCGTGCCCAAATGATAGTGAAGCAATTCGCGCAGCACGCCGCGCAACGGTTGGCGCGCCTGGGCACAGGCGGCGTGCAGGGGCTGCGCCATGCCGGACTCCAAGGCCGCCTGCAAGGCCAGCCACTGCGCGCCACTGAGCCCGCCCTCGTCGGCCTGGGCCGCGCGCAAGCCGGCCTCGCCGTGCAAGGTGTAGCGCGCAGCCGGCTCCAGTGGCTGCTGGGTCTGCGTCTGGCGGTGCAGTTCGGGCAGCACGCCAGTGTGGCGCAGCAGGTTGATTTCAAAGGCACGCAGCGCGGCCTGCACCGCACCTTCGTCGTTGCTGGCCAAGTGCGGCAACGCCTGGTCATAGGCGTCGAAGAGTTGCGGGTGCGGGTCTTGCCGTGCCAACAGCTTCATCAACAGTTCGTTGAGGTAATAGCCCGAGAACAAGGCCGCGCCGTGCAACCAGGCGCTGCCGCCCACCCACTCGGCGCCGCGCAGGGTTTGCACTTCGGGTGCTTCAGTCTTGGTGCTGGCCGGAAAGGTCACGCGCAAGAGGTGGAACGGCAACAGCAGTGAGCGCCACTGCGAATGCGGCTTCTTCGCGCCCTTGGCGGCCACCGCGATGCGGCCGCGTTCGCGGGTGAACAAGTCCAGGATCAGGCTGGACTCGCTCCAGTCGTAGTGATGCAGCACATAGGCGCTGGTTTGAGCGCCAGCCTTGGCCTTCATGAGCGAATGTGGCTCTGACACTTTGCTCATCCCCCTCGGGGGGCCTGGCGCAAAGCGACAGCTCTGGGGGCGCTCATTCGTAGCCGAAGCTGCGCAGATGCGTTTCGTCGTCAGCCCAGCCAGAGCGCACCTTGACCCAGATCTGCAAGTACACCTTGCCCTGCAGCAAATGTTCTAGCTCATGACGCGCTTCGGTACCGATGCGCTTGAGCCGCTCACCGCCGCCGCCGATGATCATGCCCTTGTGCGCCTCGCGCTCGACGACGATGGCGGCGTCAATGCGGCGCAAGGCGCCCTCTTCTTCATAGCGCTCAATGACCACCGTGCTGGTGTACGGCAGCTCGTCGCCGGTGAGGCGAAAGAGTTTTTCGCGGATGATTTCGCTGGCCAGGAAGCGGTCGCTGCGGTCGGTGAGCGCGTCTTCTTCGTGCAACCAGGCCTGTTGCGGCAGGTAGGGCTCGAGCACGCCGAACAGGCGCTGCACGTCGGCCGCGCGCTGGGCCGACATGGGCACAAATTCGGCGAACGGGTGCCGCACTTGCATGGTTTTCAGCCAGGGCAGCACGTCGTTGCGACGGTGAATCGCATCGAGTTTGTTGGCCACCAGCACCACCGGCTTGCCGGCGGGCAGCAAGCTGAGCACCTTTTCGTCTTGCGGCCCAAAGCGGCCGGCCTCGACCACGAATAGCACCACGTCGACATCAGACAGCGACGAGACCACGGTGCGGTTGAGCGTGCGGTTCAGCGCCGCAACGTGCTTGAGCTGGAAGCCCGGCGTGTCGACGAAGATGAATTGCGATGCACCCAAAGTGCGGATGCCGGTGATGCGGTGGCGTGTGGTTTGCGCCTTGTCGGATGTGATGCTGATCTTCTGGCCCACCAAGGCATTGAGCAGCGTGCTCTTGCCCACGTTGGGCCGGCCAACGATGGCCAGCAGGCCACAACGTTGCGGCACGGTTGGGGCGGCGCTGGCCGTGCTGGGGGTGTCGGTCATCGCGGGCCCGGTCTGGTGTCGCCGCGTTCGCGCAGCAGGTCGAGCAGCAACCGCGCCGCCTCTTGCTCGGCAATGCGGCGCGAGCGGCCTTCACCGCGGGCGCTGAGTTCAAGCGCCGGCACGGCACATTCCACCTCGAAGGTCTGTGCATGCGCCTTGCCACGCGTGCTGGTGATGCGGTATTCGGGCACCGCCAGGCGGCGGCCCTGCAACCATTCCTGCAGTTCGGTCTTGGCGTCCTTGCTCCAGCTTTGCGCGTCGCCGCCTGCGATCATCTCGCCGAACAAACGCCGGGCCGCTTCTTGGGCGGGCGCAAAGCCGCCGTCGAGCATGATGGCGCCAAGCACCGCTTCCAGCGCATCAGCCAGGATCGACGCGCGCTGCGCGCCACCGCTGCGCGCCTCGGAGTCCGACAAGCGCAGCAACTCGGGCAAGCCCAGCGCCACGGCCAGGCGGTGCAGACTGTCTTCGCGCACCAAGTGGGCACGCACGCGGGTGAGCTCGCCTTCATCGCTGCCGGCCATGCGCTCGTAGAGCAGCGTCGACACCACCAGGTTCAGCACCGCATCGCCCAGAAATTCAAGACGCTCGTTGTGCTCGGTGCCGCTGCTGCGGTGGGTGAGCGCGCGCAGCAACAACGCAGGTTGAGCGAAGCGATGGCCCAGCGTTTGTTGCAGCTGTACCAACGCCAAGTCTTGGGACGAGTCATGCACCATGGTCGCTACAGGATAGCGCAGCGCCGAGCTACCTCAAGCAAGGCAGCACCCTCTCGGGGTGTCGATCGCCGTACTCGGCGAGCGGGGTGCTCCAATGACCGGCAAGAAGCACATCGAACAGTGCGTTCGCGAGAACCTGGAGAGCTACTTCAAGGACTTGCGCGGCGTCGAACCCTCGGCGATGTACGACATGATTCTGGGCGTCGTTGAGAAGCCTCTGCTCGACGTCGTCTTGCGGCACGCCGAGGGCAACCAGAGCCGTGCCGCCGAGTGGCTGGGCATCAACCGCAATACGCTGCGCCGCAAGTTGCTCGATCACAAGTTGATCGACTGATTTCCGCCTGCGCGCCGCGCCAGGTTTCGCCGCGATTCGACCTCACGTTCCTGAAAGCCGAGCCATGCGAGCCTTGATTTCCGTTTCCGACAAGACCGGCGTGCTCGGCCTGGCGCACGCACTGCATGGGCTGGGCATCACGCTCCGGTCCACCGGTGGCACCGCCAGAATGCTGGAA
>JAYUHT010000565.1:0-8544 GCA_043766725.1 Burkholderiales bacterium
TCGCGCATGGCTTCGGGCGCCGTGTACCAAAGCCCGTTCGGCGCGCCGTTGTAGTAGCCGGGCCAGCGCAGGCGGGCTGAAAAACCTTGAATGGAACCATCGGCCACCACCTTGATGGCGCCCAGGCGCAGGGCGTCGGTGCTGCGCGCGCGCAGCGCCACGGCGCGTGCCACGGCAGCGGCCGGCGTCATGCCGATCATGCGCAGCAGCGGCACCACTCGGGCGGGGAAATCTTGCGCGCCGGTGGTGGCCAGCAGCGTGGCCAGCTCATCATCACCCAGCGTGGCGGCCAAGTCTGTGGCGGTGGTGACGCCGGCACGCACACACAGCTTGCCGAAGGCGCGAATGCCGGCCTCGTCACCCGAGAGAAAGTTGCGGGTCAGGCCCACGATGGCGAGTGCGGCGCCCATGGCATCGGGGCCTTTCAGCTCGCCAGTGGGCAGGCCGTCAGTGCCCAGCGGCATGCCGGGGTGGCTGATGCCGGCGCGCAGCATGCCCAGCGCTTGCAGGGCCGCGGTGTTGACGTTCAGGATGTGGCCGCTGGCGTGCAGCACGCCCACCGCCCGCGTGGCACTGACATGGTCGAGGTCTTCGCGCGCGCAGCGCTTGGCGCCGAAGTAGATGGGGTCGAAGCCCCAGCCGGTGACCGGGCCAACGCCCTGCGCCGCGGCCTGGCTGAGCGCGGCCATCACGGCGCCCAGGCTGTTGGCACCGGGCCACACGCGGCCATCAGGGTCGGCCAGATCAAAGTAGCCGCAGTAGGTGTAGCGCCACAGCGTGCCGGCCATCAAGTGGCTGTGGCCTTCCACCAGGCCGGGCATCAGCACCTTGTCCCGGAAGCGCTCGTCAAGCGTGTGCGCGCCCCAGCCGGCCAGTTCAGCCAGGCTGCCCACGCTGAGGATGCGCCCATCGCGCACCGCCACATGGCTGGCCTGCGGCTGCGCCGGGTTCAGAGTGATGATGCTGCGCGCGGCGTAGAGCGTGGTGAGCGGGGCGGCGGTGGCCATGGTGGGTGCTTGGGCGCAGTGGGCAGCGGGCCAGTATGTCGCAGCGCGGCACGGCGGCGGCCCAGGGTTGGTGCAAACCCCGGCAGGCGCGCCGCGCAACTCAGGCAAGACTCGCGGGCTCGAAATGCGGCACCATTGCCGCCCCGCCAAACACCCCGCAAAGGATGCGCCATGGGCCACGCTGAACCTCAAGTTGCCACCACCTTGCAACCCTACTGGATGCCTTTTTCGGCGAACAAGGAATTCAAGGCCGAGCCGCGCCTGTTTGCGCGCGCCAAGGGCATGTACTTCTACACGCCCGACGGGCGCGAGGTGATCGATGCCTCGGCCGGCCTGTTCTGCGTGGCCGCGGGCCATTGCCGCGAAGAAATCGCACAGGCCGTCTATCAGCAACTGCAGACACTCGACTTCACCGCACCGTTCCTGCGTGGCCACGCCAAGGCCTTCGAATTGGCCGAGCGCGTTTCGGCCTACACGCCCGAGGGCATGAACCGCGTCTTCTTCACGAATTCGGGCTCTGAGTCGATCGACACCGCCATGAAGATGGCCCTGGCCTACCACCGTGCCAATGGCCAGCCGCAGCGCCAGTTGTTCATCTCGCGTGAGCGGGCTTATCACGGCGTGAACATGGGCGGCGTGGCGCTGGCCGGCATGGTCAACAACCGGCGCACCTTTGGTGTGGGGCTGGCCGGCGTCTATCACATGCGCCACACCGCCTTGCCTGAAAACAAGTTCGTTCCCGGCCAGCCCGAGACCGGCGCCGACCTGGCCGACGACCTGCAACGTTTTTGCAACCTGTACGGCGGCGAGAACATCGCGGCCGTGTTTGTGGAGCCAGTGGCCGGCTCTTTCGGCTGCCTGCCGCCGCCCAAGGGCTACCTGGACAAGCTGCGCAGCATTTGCGATGCCAACGGCATCTTGCTGGTGTTTGATGAAGTCATCACCGGCTGGGGCCGCATGGGCACGGCCTTTGGCGCGCAGGCGTTTAACGTTACACCTGACTTGATGACGATGGCCAAGGCACTGACCAACGGCGCGCAGCCCATGGGCGCGGTGGCGGCCAAGCAAGGCATTTACGACACCATCACCAACGCCGGCCCGGCCAAGGGCGTGGAGTTCTTCCACGGCTACACCTACTCGGCGCACCCGGCTTCCTGTGCCGCGGGCCTGGCGATGATGGACATCTTTGCCAAGGAGCGTTTGATCGAACGCGCCGCGGCCATGAGCCCGGCCTTCATGGCCGCCATGCACGGCCTGCGCGACTGTCCGGTGGTCACCGACATCCGCTCCATCGGCATGATGGCTGCGGTGGAAATCAGCCCCAGCGGTGCCCCCGGCGCGCGCGGCCACGAAGCGCAAAAGCGCCTGTACGACGCCGGCCTGAACCTGAAGAACACGGGCGACTCGCTGATCGTGGCACCGCCGCTGGTGCTGGAAGACAAGCACCTCGACGAGATCGTGACCAAGCTGCGCAGCGTGCTGCGCGGGTTGTAGCGTCAAAAGAGAACGTTCTACGGCGGCGACATCATTGGCCTGTCTTGTCAAGGCGGCGAAGCAAAGCGCGCGGCAATCGAAATGAATCTAACTCAGGCTCCAACCACGTACGTCTTCTCGATGGACAGATGGCTGCCAGCCACTCTGCCGGCGAAGCGGTTGGCGCAATATCTTGAAAGGCTTGCGGCGTTGTTCGGGGACGCAGACGCCGTTCATTTCGTCAAGCTTACAAAAGGTAGCGCGCGGCAATACCTGCATGTTGAGCCATCAGTATCTGAAGCCGTCTGGAACAGACTGAGTGCCGCCAATGATGAAATCCCAAAGGAAGCGGCAGACATCCGACGAGACATTAACCGAATGCTGTTGGAGGACGACTGCACCGGTTTCCTGCGTGTCGATCGTGGACCCAAAGTCATTGAATTTCCAGGCAGAAAAACGCCGATATCGCAAGAGGTGGTGATACATGAGACCGGCGACTTAGAAGGGGTTGTCATACGCGTGGGCGGACGCGGCGCCAGCGTCCCTGTTTCCATCGACGCCAGCGGCGGTGTGTTTCACAAATGCAGCGCGCCAAGAGTTGTGGCCAAGCGATTGGCAAGCCATTTGTTTGAGGGCGAGATCCGGGTCACGGGAAGAGGAAAGTGGTTACGCACCGCCGAAGGCGCTTGGGAACTACAGTCGTTTGAGATTGCGGATTTCATTGCACTTGACGCGCCTTCGCTCGGGAAATTCATTGGCGACATGCAAACCATTGCGGGGAGCCTGTGGAACGACTTAGATGACCCTCAAGCTGAACTCTTGAAACAGAGGGCCGACTGATGGTCGTCTTTGACGCATCTGTGCTTGTCGATCTTTTCAATGCGAAGCTGGCTGGCGGCCGCCGCCTCAAGATTGACTTGCTCGTTGCTACGCTTGAGAAGCAAAAGGAGAAGGTGGTCGTTCCCGCGCCTGCCTACACAGAGTTCTTGATTGGTGCAGGCAGTGCTCGGTCTGACTACCAGTCTCGAATCGAGCAGAGCAGCGTATTTCGGGTTGAGCCGTATTCGAAAATGGTTGCCATGGAATGCGCCATCTTGCTTTCCGACGTGCTCACCTCTCGCGAGAGCCGGTCGATCACCAAAACGAAGTTCAAATTTGATTGGATGATCGTTGCGACGGCGAAAGCGCTTGGTTCCACATGTGTCTATGCGGGTGACAAGGACATCATGAATTGCTGCAAGCGTGCTGGCATTCGTTCAATTCACCTTGATGATCTCCCGACTCCACCGGTGCCCCCTCAAATTTCGCTGCCATTTGAGGCGCCTCCTGGGTGACAGTCGAGCCAAGATACAGACTCAGGTAATGTTCGGACAACAAATACAAGGCGCTGCGCTTCTACGTAGTGCGCCATCATTTGATCAACGGTAGTCAACCACTCTTCGAAGGCTCGATGCATGTCCCTCTTCGATATGGCCGGCAAGGTGGCCCTCATCACCGGCTCGTCACGCGGTATTGGCAAGGCCATTGCCGAAGAGATGGCGGTGCATGGCGCGCGGGTGGTCGTTTCCAGCCGCAAGCAACCAGCCTGCGATGAGGTGGCCGCGGCCATCAATGCCCAGCACGGTGCGGGCACGGCCATTGCCGTGGCCGCGAACATCGGCTCCAAAGAGGGCCTGCAACGGCTGGTGGATGAAACCCGGCGCGCCTTCGGCCGCATCGACGCGCTGGTGTGCAACGCCGCCAGCAACCCTTACTACGGGCCCATGGCCGGCATCAGCGACGAGCAGTTCCGCAAGATTTTGGACAACAACATCGTGAGCAACCATTGGCTGATCTCCATGGTTGCGCCTGAAATGCTCGAACGCGGCGAAGGCTCGATCACCATCATTTCCAGCATCGGCGGCCTGCGCGCCACCACGGTGCTGGGTGCCTATGGCATTTCCAAGGCGGCCGACATGGCGCTGGCGCGCAACTTGGCCGATGAATTCGGCCCCCGCGGGGTGCGCGTGAACTGCATCGCGCCGGGGCTGATCAAGACTGACTTCGCCAAGGCGCTGTGGGACGACGCTGCCACGTTGAAGCGCGCCACGGCCAGTGCCAGCCTGAAGCGCATTGGCACGCCGCAGGAAATTGCCGGCGCGGCCGTGTTCCTGGCCTCGGCGGCGGGTGCTTTCACCACCGGGCACACGCTGGTCATCGACGGTGGCGCCACCATCGGTTCAGGCGCGGCTTGATCGCCGGGGCAGATTTTTTCATCATCTAACGATAGAGGAGTGTCATGACAATTCAACGTCTGCTCGCCACCGCGGCGGCCCTGTTCAGCCTGGCCGGCACGGCGCTGGCCCAGCCCAAGGAAGTGACTTTTGCGCACCAGGATATGCTGGTGCCGTGGCGCATCGTGATGGAAAGCGGCGAGCTGGAAAAAGCCACCGGCTACAAGATCAACTGGCGCATGTTCGGCGGCGGTGGCGACGTGATCAAGGCCATGGCCAGCGGCGATGTGCACATCGGCGAGGCCGGCTCCAGCCCGCTCACCGCGGCGGCCAGCCAGGGGCAGGAGATCAAACTGTTCTGGATCCTCGACGACATCGCCGACGCTGAAGCGCTGATCGCACGCAACGGCAGCGGCATCAACAGCGTCAAAGACCTGACGGGCAAAAAGGTCGCCACGCCCTTCGTCAGCACGGCGCATTACCAGTTGATGGCAGCGATGAAGTTGGAGGGTATCGACGCCAAGAGCGTGAACGTGATGAACATGCGCCCACCTGAAATTGCCGCGGCCTGGGAGCGCGGCGACATCGACGCCACCTTCATCTGGGATCCGGTGCTGAGCAAGATCAAGGGCAATGGCAAGGTCATTGCCAGCAGCAAGAGCATTGGTGCCAAGGGTTACCCCACTTTCGATGGCTTGATCGTCAACGCCAAATGGGCGGCAGCGAATGAAGGCTTCATGGTGGCCCTGGTGCAAGCCTTGAACAAGGCCGACAACGCCTACCGCGGCAACAAGGCCAAGTGGACGGCCGACTCTGCCGAGGTGAAGGCCGTGGCCAAGTGGACCAAGGCTGATGCGAAAGACGTGCCCGCTGCCATGGCCTTGTATGTCTACCCCACCGCGCAAGAGCAAATGGGCGCGCAGTGGCTGGGCGGCGGTGCGGCCAAGGCCATGGCCGAGACGGCCAAATTCTTGAAAGAGCAAGGGCGTATTCAGGAGGTGAAGCCTGACTACGGCGTGTTCGTGACGGATGCCTATGTGAAGAAGGCCATGGCGAAGTGATGCGTTGTGCTCGCTGAAGCCAGCGAGCAGCAACCGCGAGGGAGCCGGCCAGCGCGTGGCCCGCTCCCTTCTTCTTTCGAATCAGCCATGTCCACACTTGAACTTACAGGCGTCAGTGTCCACTACGCCGTCAAGGGCGGCGCGCTGCATGCGCTGGCGCCGGTCAATTTGCGCATCGAAGGCGGCGAGTTCGTCGTCGCACTCGGCGCATCGGGCTGCGGCAAGACCACGCTGCTGAACTGCATCGCCGGCTTTCTGCCACCCACCACCGGCACCATCACGCTCGATGGCCAGGCGGTGAACGGCCCCGGCGCGCAGCGCGGCGTGGTGTTCCAGAAGCATGCGCTGATGCCATGGCTTAACGTTCGAGACAACGTGGCGCTGGGCCTGCGCCTGCGCGGCGTGGCGTTGGCCGAGCGCGCCCAGGTGGCCGAAGACAAGTTGGCCCTGGTGGGCCTGGCCGGTTATGGCGCGCACGCCGTGTACGAGCTTTCAGGCGGCATGCAGCAGCGCGTGGGCATTGCCCGCGCGCTGGCCAACGACCCGGCGGTGTTGTTGATGGACGAGCCCATGGGCGCGCTCGACGCCTTCACGCGCGAACAGGTGCAGGAGATCGTGCTCAAGGCCTGGGCGGCCACGCACAAGATGGTGTTCTTCATCACCCACTCGGTGGAAGAAGCGTTGTTCTTGGGCACGCGCCTGGTGTTGATGAGCCCGCGGCCCGGGCGCATCACGCACACCTATGAAGACCTGCCGTTCTCGCGCCGCTTTCTGGCCACGGGCGATGCGCGAGCCGTGAAGTCGGCGCCCGACTTCATTGCCCTGCGCGAAGAGGTGTTAGCCCATGTGCACCAGCGCCACGCCGAAGGTGCCAATGCCTGAGACGCAGAAAACCAGCGCGTTCAGAACGCCGGGCGAAGGTGCCAGCGCGGCCATCAGCGTGGCCACCATCGCGGTGTTGTTTTTGCTGTGGTGGGCCATCACTGCCGCCGGGCTGATCAAACCGCTGTTCTTGCCCAGCCCGCAAGCGGTGGCGCAGCAGTTCATGGAATACGTCAACGGCACAGCCAATGACAAGCCCTTGTGGCAGCACCTGGCGGCCAGCCTGTTGCGCGTGGCCGCCGCCTTTTTGCTTGCCGTGCTAACCGCTGTGCCCATCGGCATTGCGATGGGCATGAGCCGCGTGGCGCGTGGCATCTTCGACCCGCCGATCGAGTTCTATCGCCCGCTGCCGCCGTTGGCGTATTTGCCGCTCATCATCATCTGGTTCGGCATCGACGAGTTGCCCAAGGTGCTGCTCATCTTCCTGGCCTGCTTCGCGCCGCTGGCGCTGGCCGCGCGCTCGGGCATGAAGAGCGCGGCGCAAGAGCAGATCAACGCCGCCTATTCGATGGGCGCCAGCTACACCCAGGTGGTGCAACACGTGGTGCTGCCGGCGGCGTTGCCAGAGATACTGGTGGGCATGCGCGTGGCCATCGGCTTTGGCTGGACCACCCTGGTGGCCGCCGAAATGGTGGCCGCCAACGTGGGCCTGGGGCAGATGGTGCTGAACGCGAGCAACTTCCTGCGCACCGACATCGTCATCATGGGCATCATCGTGATCGGTGTCGTGGCCTATTTGTTCGACTTGTTCATGCGCTGGGTGGAGCGCCGCCTGGTGCCCTGGAAGGGGCGCGCTTGAACGCGGCGCCGGGTGCACGCCATACTCGCAGCCACAACACCCCCTGACATGAGCACCCCCCCGCAAGCTTGGAGCGAGCGCAGCACGGCCCTGGCACAACTGCTGTCGCGTGTGGCATTGGGCGACCGCCAAGCCTTCAAGGCCTTGTACGAGGCCACGCATGCGCATCTCTTTGGCGTCATCCTGCGTATCAACACCAACAGCGCTCAGGCGGAGGATGTGTTGCAAGAAGTGTTCATCAATGTCTGGCGGGCAGCGCAAGGCTTCGAGGCCGCGCGCAGCCAACCCATGACCTGGTTGACCAGCATTGCGCGCAACCGGGCTATCGACAGCTTGCGCCGCCGCAAGACCGAAGTGGCCACTGTGAGCACGCGTGCGGGCAGCGGCGACAACGATGATGATGACGACCTGCTGGCCGAGGTGCCCAGCGCAGACGCCGGCCCGCTGGAGTTGCTGCAACAAGCCGCGGCGGCGCGGGCCGTGACGCGCTGCGTTGACCAGCTCAAGCCCGAGCAGCAGCAATGCGTGGCGCTGGCTTATTACCAAGGGCTGTCGCATGCCGAGGTGGCGCAGCAATTGCAACAGCCATTGGGCACCGTCAAGAGCTGGGTGCGCCGAGCACTGCTGACCTTGAAGGATTGCCTGGGACACCCCAGCTCCGAACTGGCCAATGGGAACTAGGATGGTTCGACACCCTGCCCTTCATGCCTGCTGCCGCATCAGCGCGGCGCGGCAAGACTGAAATGAAACAACCGCCACGTCGCTTCGCTCCTGCCCTCCGAGGCGGTGATCAGCGCCTTCGGGCCGCCGGGCGGCTCTGATATGGACTACAGCCGACGCGAACTCGCCGACCGCTTGGCCAGCGAATATGTGCTGGGCACCTTGCGTGGCGCGGCACGGCGGCGCTTCGAAGCCCTGCTCGGCGCCCACCCGGCGCTGCGCCAAGCGGTGTCTTTGTGGCAGGAGCGGCTGCTGCCGCTGAGCACCAGCGTGCCTGAGGTGAAGCCGCGTGCGCGCGTGTGGCAGGCCATCGAGGCACGCTTGTTCGCTGCGCCTGATCCTGCGCCCGCCCCGCGCTGGTGGCAGAGCTTGGGGCTGTGGCGTGGCCT
>JAYUHT010000566.1:0-3230 GCA_043766725.1 Burkholderiales bacterium
GGGGTGACGCTGCCCAAGACTTGAGTCTGGAAAACGCTGGCCGAAGCCAGACGCACAATGCAGCACAACCGCAGGAGAGCGCCATGAAGTGGGAAGGCCAGGACCAAAGCAGCAACGTCGAAGACCGCCGTGGCGAAGGTGGCGGTGGCGGTGGCGGCGGCGGACGCATGATTGGCGGCCGTGGCATAGGCGTGGGCACCATCGCTATTGCCTTGGTGGCCGGCTGGGTGTTTGGCATCAACCCGCTCACCGTGCTGGGTTTGCTCAGCGGTGGTGGCACGCAAGCGCCGACGTCGCAGCAAGCACCTGCAGGCCCCGCGCACAAGCCACCGGCTGACGACAAGGCCGCAGCCTTTGTCTCGACCGTGCTGCGTGACACCGAACAGGTCTGGGGCAAAGTCTTCCAGGCCGGTGGCCAAACCTACCGCGAACCCAAGCTGGTGCTCTTCCGCGGCGCCACGCCCACCGCCTGCGGCACCGGCCAATCGGCCATGGGCCCGTTCTACTGCCCGGGCGACCGCAAGGTCTACCTCGACATGGCGTTCTTCGACACCCTGCGCGCCAAGCTCGGCTCACCCGGAGACTTTGCCCAGGCCTATGTGATTGCCCACGAGGTGGGCCACCATGTGCAAAACCTGATGGGCATCACCGACAAGGTAGACGGCATGCGCGGGCGCATTCCCGAGGTGCAAATGAATGCGCTTTCAGTGCGCGTGGAATTGCAGGCCGATTGCTTTGCCGGCGTCTGGGCACACCATTCGCAAAAGGGCAAGGGCTGGCTGGAGCAGGGCGACCTGGAAGAGGCCATGAATGCCGCGGCGCAGATCGGCGACGACAACCTGCAGCGCAAGTCTCAGGGCATGGTCGTGCCCGAGGCCTTCACGCATGGCAGCAGCGCGCAGCGCACCACCTGGTTCAAGCGCGGCCTGCAAACCGGCGCCATGGGCCAGTGCGATACCTTCAACGCCAAGCAGCTCTAACTTTCAGCTGCACAGCGCAGGCTTACTCCAAGAATCGCCCCTGGCGGTCGATGATGGTCAGGCCCACGTAGCTGGAGCCTTCGCGGTCGCCCGGCCCGTAGCCGATGCTCATTGGCCCGTATTGGCGGTTGCCCATTGTTTCCAGGGCGCTGACCATGCCCTCGCGGCTGACGTTGCGCCCGGCCTTGCGCAAAGCCTCCACCAGCACCTTGGTGTTGATGAAGACCTCGAGCCCGAGATATGAAAACTCTTGCTGGCCGCCCGCCGCATTCATGACCTGTTGATATTCGCGCACCACGGGCAGCCCGTCGCGCCAGGGGCTGGGCACCAAGGTGGTGAAGACCACGCCGGCGGTGTACTTGCCCAGGTCGGCCGCCACCTTGCGCGTGGCCTGGGCGGCCAGGTTGTAGACCTGGGTGCTCAGCCCGGCCTGGCGCAGTGCGGGAATGAACTTCACCGTGGCCGGCGGCGCGGCAATGATGATGATGCCGTTCAGCGCCGGCATTTTTTGCAGCGCGCCGACCACGGCCGCGGCGTTGCTGCCGTCGCGTTCGATGGCCAGCTCGCCCAGCGCCACGACCGAAGCCTTGGCGAACACGCCGCTGGCGGCGGCCTGGCCGCTCTTGCCGAAAGGGTCGTTCTGGTAGACCAGGGCGATGCCAGTTTGGCCCACCGTGAGCATCTGGTTGACCATGCGGGTGATTTCGGCGTCGGTCGTGGGGCGCACGTTGAACGCAAACCGGCCCGGGTTCTGGCGCATCGGCCCGCCCCCGGCAATGCCCGCCACCATGGGCATGCCGGCCTTGGTGATGACGGGCATCATCGCGCTGCAGCTCGCCGTGCCCCAGCAGTTGAGCAGTGCCACGGCGCGGCTTTCGCTCAGTTTGGCGGCGTTGGCCGCGGCCTTTTCGGGGTTGAACTCATCGTCCAGCGCGTTGAGCTGCAACTTGCGCCCGTTGATGCCGCCGGTGCGGTTGATGCTGTTGAACGTGGCCTTGATGACCGCCAGCCCTTCCTGGCCGGCCGCGGCATTGAAGCCGGTGAGCGGCAGGCTGGCACCGATCACGATGTCATCGCCCTCCTGTGCCCACGCACTGGCTGCACCGAGCAGCAGCACAGCGGCCGCGCAACGGGAAAATGCGTTCATCCTTAAAGGCTCCTGGGCTGGGGAAATGTCCCCGGCAACAAAATGGAATGATCCACTTGTTCCACCTTCGTGCGGCCGCAAAAAGCCATGGTTAAGTCCAGCTCTTTGTGAATGATCGCCAGCGCCTGGCTCACGCCGGCCTGGCCCAGCGCGCCCAGCCCGTAAAGCATGGCGCGGCCGATGTAGGTGCCGCGCGCGCCCAGCGCCAGGGCCTTGAGCACGTCTTGCCCGCTGCGAATGCCGCCGTCCATGTGCACTTCAATTTGGCTGCCCACGGCGGCCACGATGTCGGGCAGGGCGTTGATGCTCGATTCAGCGCCGTCGAGCTGGCGCCCACCGTGGTTGCTGACGATCAAGGCATCGGCGCCGCTGGCAACCGCCAGCCGCGCATCCTCCACGTCTTGAATGCCCTTCAAGATCAGCTTGCCGCCCCAGCGCTGCTTGATCCATTCCACATCGCCCCAGTTCAGCCGCGGGTCGAACTGCTGCGCCGTCCACGCGCCCAGGTTGGACATGTCGGTCACGCCCTTCACATGGCCGTGGATGTTGCCGAACTTGCGCCGGGGGGTGCCCAGCATGCCCAAACACCAGCGCGGCTTGGTGCACAGGTTGATGAGGTTGGCGAGCGTGGGCCGGGGCGGCGTGGACAGGCCATTCTTCACGTCTTTGTGGCGCTGGCCGAGGATCTGCAGGTCGAGTGTGAGCACCAGCGCGCCGCACTGGGCGGCCTTGGCGCGGTCGATCAGGCGTTCGATGAAATCGCGGTCACGCATCACATAGAGCTGGAACCAGAACGGCGCTTTCGTGTGCGCGGCAATGTCTTCGATCGAGCAGATGCTCATGGTGCTGAGCGTGAACGGAATACCGAATTGCTCGGCCGCCTTGGCCGCCAGGATTTCGCCGTCGGCATGCTGCATGCCTGTGAGGCCCGTGGGCGCGATGGCCACCGGCATGGCCACATCAACCCCAATCATGCGGCTTGCCGTGCTGCGCTGTTCCACGTTCACCGCCACGCGCTGGCGCAGCTTGATGGTTTGGAAGTCGGCCTCGTTGGCGCGGTAAGTGCTTTGCGTCCACGAGCCCGAGTCAACGTAGTCGTAGA
Organism: Burkholderiales bacterium; assembly: GCA_043766725.1. Lineage (GTDB taxonomy): Bacteria > Pseudomonadota > Gammaproteobacteria > Burkholderiales > Burkholderiaceae_C > Rubrivivax. Next base: position 3,230 of record JAYUHT010000566.1, read on the forward strand.
A
>JAYUHT010000567.1:0-3223 GCA_043766725.1 Burkholderiales bacterium
CAGGTCGGCGGCCATGCCGGCGCAGTCGCCGACGTTGTCGCCGACGTTGTCGGCAATCACGGCCGGGTTGCGCGGGTCGTCTTCGGGGATGCCGGCTTCAACCTTGCCCACCAGGTCAGCGCCGACATCAGCGCCCTTGGTGAAGATGCCGCCGCCCAGGCGCGCGAAGATCGAGATCAACGATGCACCGAAGGCCAGGCCCAGCATCGGCTTGAGCACGGTGGCCAGGCTCTTGTTGGGCGTCATGTTGCCGTTGCCGGTGATGAACAGGAAGAAGATGCCCACGCCCAGCAGGCCCAGACCCACCACCAGCATGCCGGTGATGGCGCCGCCCTTGAAGGCGACATCAAGCGCCGGGCCGATGCCCTTGGTGGCGGCCTGTGCAGTGCGCACATTGGCCTTGACCGACACGTTCATGCCGATGAAGCCGCAGGCCCCGGACAGAAACGCGCCGAGCACGAAGCCGGCCGCAGAAGTGCCGTCGAGGAAGACGGCGATCAAGATAGCAAGCACCACGCCGACGATGGCGATGGTTTTGTATTGCCGCGCCAGGTAGGCCGCTGCGCCTTGCTGCACGGCGCCGGCAATTTCTTGCATGCGCGCGTTGCCGGCGTCCTGGCTCAGGATCCAGCTGCGCTGGATGAACCCGTATAGCACTGCGGCCAGGCCGCAGGCCAAGGCGATGTAGATCGCCGTGGTGGAGTTGATCAAGGTAATTCCTTCCTCTTCTTGGCTCGATGGATGGTGAACGCCCGATTGGTTTGATCTTGCGGTGAGTTGCCTTGCAACAGCTCACCGCCGGGGCGAATGGCGCGCGCGATGCTAAGGGATGGCCCAGGGGCGCCCGCATGGTATTTTCCAGCCTTGCTGATGAGCCGTCAGGTCATGGCAAGGCCCACTCCTAAAATACGGGTTTCCCCGCAACGCCGCGAGCAACCCATGAGCCTGCACAACGTGACCCCGGGCGTTAACGCGCCCAACGAGTTCAACGTGATCATCGAGATCCCCATGAACGCCGACCCGATCAAGTACGAGGTTGACGAGGAGACGGGGGCCCTGTTCGTTGACCGCTTCATGGGCACGGCGATGCACTACCCGTGCAACTACGGCTACATCCCGCAAACCCTGGCTGACGATGGCGACCCGGTGGACGTGCTGGTCATGACGCCGGTGCCGCTGATTCCCGGCGTGGTGGTCACCTGCCGGCCCATCGGCGTGTTGATGATGGAAGACGAAGCCGGTGGCGACAACAAACTCTTGGCTGTGCCGATCGACAAGATCTTGTCCATTTACTCGCAGTGGCAGCAGCCCGAACACTTGAACCCGATGCGCCTGAAAACCATCCAGCACTTCTTTGAGCACTACAAGGATCTGGAGCCGGGCAAGTGGGTCAAGGTCAAAGGCTGGGAAGATGCCGAAGCGGCACGCCGTGAAGTGTCCATCGGCATCGCCAACTGGCAAAAGAAGAAGCAAGGCTGAGCGCGCCCGGCCGAGCGCCGGCCCGGGCTATCAGGCCTTGAACGGGCTGTGCTCCCGCAGCTCGTCAACATAGCTTTGCATGCCCGGGCCTTCGCGCTCGAGATGGCGCGCCACGGCGTCATAAAAGCCGGGGTGCTGCAGCCAATGCGTGGAGTGGCTCACCACGGGCAGCAAGCCGCGGGCAAGCTTGTGTTCGCCTTGCGCGCCGCCTTCGAATTGCTGGTAACCGTTGGCAATGCACCACTGCAAAGGCTGGTAGTAGCAGGCCTCGAAGTGCAGCAAGGCGATCGGCTCGGTGCAGCCCCAGTAGCGGCCGTACGCCACACGGCGTTGCGGGTCGATGGCCAGCAGCGAAACCGCCACGGGCTCACCGCCCCGCTGCGCCACGAACATCAGCCAATGCTCGGGCATGGTGCGCTGCATGTCTTGAAAGAAGGCCAGGTTCAGGTACGGGCTTGAGCCATGCGCGCGGTAGGTGAGGGTGTAGCAGGCGTGAAAGAAGGCCCAGTCCTGTGCAGCGATCTGTTTGCCCTGCAGCACCGTGAAGCTGACACCGGCTTCGGCCACGCGGCGGCGTTCCTGGCTGATCTTCTTGCGCTTGTCACGGCTCATGGCGGCCAGGAAATCTGCGAAGTCGGCGTAGGGCTGCGGCATGCGGTTGTGCCAATGAAACTGCACCGTCTGGCGTTGCAGCCAACCCTGTGACTGCGTGACCTGTGCCTCCGCCTGCGGTGCAAACAAGGTGTGGATTGACGACAACCCGGCCTGCTGCGCCAAGCCGCGCAAGGCCTCGATGAGAGCGTTGCGCGCGGGCGCATCAACCGCCATCAGGCGGGTGCCCGGCACGGGCGTGAACGGCACTGCGACCAACAGCTTGGGGTAGTAGCGCAAGCCGTGGCGCTGGTAGGCCTCGGCCCAAGCCCAATCGAAGACGTACTCACCGTACGAATGCGTCTTGACCCAGGCGGCGCACGCGGCTTGCAGCTGGTCACCACGCCAGACCGTGACGAAGCTGGGCGCCCAGCCGCTTTCCGCGCAGGCGCAGCCCGCGCGCACCAATGCAGCCAGGTATTCATGGCGCATGAACAAGGTGGGTTCGGGTTGAAGCGCCAGCAGATCGTTCCACGCGCCAGCGTCGATCTGCGACGGATCGGTCAGCACCCGAATGACATAATTCTTTGACTCCATTTGCACCCGCCCATGCCCCAGTTGCCGACGATCCAGGTCGCCATCGCTCAACTCAACCCCGTGGTGGGGGACTTGGCCGGCAATGCCCGGCGCATTGTGGAGGCGGCACAGGCGGCGCATGCCGGTGGCGCCATGCTGTTGGTGACGCCTGAACTCGCGCTCACCGGCTACCCGCCTGAAGATTTGCTGCTGCGCCCGGCGTTCATGCGCGAGAGTGCGGCCACGTTGCAAAGCCTGGCCAGTGAGTTGGCCGCGTTCGACGGCCTGCATGTGGTCGTGGGCCACCCGCACCAATTTGGCGAGCAGGGCGACGTGCGCTCCAAATCACACAGCGTGCCGCTGCGCTTCAATGCGGCGTCGGTGCTGGCGGGTGGCGAGGTGTTGCACACCTACTGCAAGCGTGAGCTGCCGAACTACCAGGTGTTCGACGAGCGCCGCTACTTTGCCAGCGGGCGCGACGGTGGGCAGGGCGCCGTGGTGTTCGAGGTGCGCGGTGTTCACGTGGGCTTGTTGATCTGCGAAGACGCATGGTTCGACGAGCCGGCCCGGGCTGCCA
>JAYUHT010000568.1:0-3211 GCA_043766725.1 Burkholderiales bacterium
TGGTGGTTCTCGTCGGTGTACCACCAGCCGGTGCCACTGTCGAATTCACCGCTGACGTTGGTGCTGGCAGACAAGTCTTCGTGCGTGCGGTCGTAGCCCGAATCGATGATGCAGATCTTGCGACCGTTCGCGTTCGTGCCCGCCAGCAAATCGGCCTGAACCAGCTTGATGCCATAAGGCACCAACTGCCCGGCGAGATACGGCGTGCCGGTTGAGGGCGTGGTGCCAGCCATCGGGTAGCGCTTCACATCTTCTTCAATGAATTCCACATGCGCATGGCGTGCCAGCGCGGCCACGGCCCTGGCGGGCAGTTCGATGGCCATCGCATCCATGCCAAAAATTTCATGCGCCACGTTGCCGCGCGCGCCGGCCACCGCGGCGCGCATCAGGCCCAGGGCGCCGGGCTTGTAGGCCACGATCACGCGGGTGGTGGGCTCGGGGGCGGCAGCTTGGGCCAGCGGCAGGCACAGGGTGGTGGCGGCCACGGCCATGCAGGCCAGGCCGGGTTTGAACGCGATGGGGGTCAGCTTCATGACGGCGATCCTTGGGGTGGAAAGTTGGATGAAGCCAGCGAGCACGGTATGCGCCCGGCGGCTGTCGCCAGCCCGGGTCAGGCCAGCGGCTGGGAGTGTAGATAACCGGTCGCGCAAACGCCGGTCTCCCCCCCATCAAGGGGTGAAGGGCTAACCCTGGGCTGGACCTGCCACGCGCTGGCGTGGCGGCCGACGGGCCAAGCCCCTACTTGCCCTTCTTAGGCGCCGCTGCCGCGCCCGGTGTGAGCGCTTCAGACATGCCCAGCAGCACGCCGCTGACCAGCGCCGAATAGCCATCGAGCCAGGCTTGCGTGGCGGCCACGGCCACGGCGCGTTGGTCGCGCATCGCGTCGCGCGCACTGCTGCTGAGTTGCGCCAGGGTGTCCTTGGCGCGCGCGCCGGTTTGCGTGCCGTCGGTCTTGAACGCCGTCATCACCTGGCCGAAGGCGCCTTGCAGGGGCATGTCGGCACCGGCCATGGCTTTGTCCACCGCGGCAAAAAAACTGTCTTCCAGCTTGTCGATCTCGCTCATCGCCTTCTTCACATGGCTTTCCTGCACCGCCACGCCCTGGGCCACCAGTTGCTGCAACGCGCGGCGATTGGCTTCCACCGCCTGCACCAAGGCGCTATCCACACCGGCCAAGGCCTGGCCAAGCAGGGCCTCAACGTCGGGCATGGGCAGCGGGCTGGCCGCCGCGCCCTTGGCTGTGGCCTCGCTCACGGCCTTCAACACTTGCTTGATGTTGGTGAGCGACAGCTCGCGCGCCTTGAGCGCGCCCAGCGTGGCTTCGTTGACCGATTTGCGCAGCGCCGCGCCCTGCTTGGTGGAGGCCTCGGCGAATTGCTGGATCAAAGCCTTCTGGTCAATCAGTTGCATCTTCATGTTGGTACCTTCATGGGTAATGGGGAGGGAGTGCAGGATTTCAAACCCGTTCGACGATCAGCGCAATGCCTTGGCCCACGCCGATGCACATGGTGCACAGCGCGTAGCGCCCGCCCTTGCGCTGCAACAAGTTCACCGCCGTTGTGACCAGCCGCGCGCCGCTGGCGCCCAGCGGATGGCCCAGGGCGATGGCGCCGCCCCAGGCGTTGACGCGCGCATCGTCATCAGCCAGCCCCAGGTCGCGCAGCACCGCCAGGCCCTGGGCGGCAAAGGCCTCGTTGAGTTCGATCACGTCCATCTGCGCCAGGGTGAGGCCGGTCAGCGCCAACACTTTGCGCGTGGCCGGCGCCGGGCCAAAGCCCATGATGCGCGGCGCCAGCCCGGCCGTGGCCATGCCCACCACGCGGGCGCGCGGCGTGAGGCCGTGCTTGGCCGCCGCCGCTTCACTGGCCAGCAGCAGCGCGCAGGCACCGTCGTTCACGCCGCTGGCGTTGCCGGCGGTCACCGTGCCGTCGGGCCGCACCACGCCCTTGAGCTTGCCCAGCGCTTCGAGCGAGGTCTCGCGCGGGTGCTCGTCTTGGTTGACGATGATGGCGTCGCCTTTCCTTTGCGCGATGCTCACCGGCGTGATCTCGCTGGCGAAATAGCCGGCCTTTTGCGCGGCCACGGCGTTGAGTTGCGAACGCAGCGCCATGCGGTCTTGCGCGTCGCGTTCGATGCGAAAGTCAGTCGCCACGTTTTCGGCGGTTTCGGGCATCGAGTCGACACCATAAAGTTCCTTCATCCGTTTGTTGATGAAGCGCCAGCCAATGGTGGTGTCGTACACCGCGCTGGTGCGGCTGAAGGCGCTCTCGGCCTTTGGCATCACAAACGGCGCGCGGCTCATGCTTTCCACGCCGCCGGCAATCATCAACTCGGCTTCGCCGCAGCGAATGGCGCGCGCCGCGCTGCCCACGGCGTCGAGCCCCGAGCCGCACAGGCGGTTGATGGTGGCGCCGCTCACGTCTTGCGGCAGCCCGGCCAACAACGCCGCCATGCGGGCCACGTTGCGGTTGTCTTCACCGGCCTGGTTAGCGCAGCCATAGAGCACGTCGCCCACCGCGGCCCAATCGACACTTGTGTTGCGTGCCATCAAGGCTTTGATGGGCAGGGCGCCGAGGTCGTCAGTTCGCACCGAAGACAGTGCGCCGCCGTAGCGGCCGAAGGGGGTGCGAATGGCGTCGCAGATGAAGGCTTGGTTCATGGTGGGTTGAAAGGTAGAAGTGAAAGGTGATCAGGCGGCACGCGCGCGCCGGCGCAGCCAGGGGCTGGCGCGGTAGCGTTCGCCGCGGTAGTGGGCATCCAGCGCGTCGAGCAACGCGCACACCTCGGCAGCGTTCCAGCCGGCTAACCATTCAAATGGGCCAGCAGGGTAGTTCACGCCCAGCTTCATGGCGGCATCGGCGCCTTCAGGGCTGCACACGCCTTGCAGCACGGCGTCAGCGGCTTCGTTGATGAGCATGGCCACGGTGCGCGCCACCACCAGGCCGGGCGCATCCGCCACCTGCAGCGGCGCAAATCCCAGGGCGGCGAGCCAGGCCGGGGCCTGCGCCTGCCAGGCCACGCTGGCGCCGCTGGCCAGGGCATAGGCCAAAGCCGTGCCGGGCGGCGCCGGCGCGCGCACGGGCCGGTCAAACACGGCCAGCTCTTGCGTGCCCAGGGTGGCGGCCAACTCGTCGGCGCAGCGGCCATCGGTCAGCACCAAGTGCGCGCCGTCGATCACCATGCCCACCCAGGCGCTGGCCGGCTCGCGCGC
>JAYUHT010000569.1:0-8481 GCA_043766725.1 Burkholderiales bacterium
CTCTTCGTCGCGGTCGGCCAATTGCATCGAGGTGGAGTTCATCTCCATGCCGTCCAGGCGGGTGGCGCTGGTCACGTCCAGGCCCAAGGCCAGCTTGTCGCCCAGTTCGCTGATCTTGAATTCACCCGAGGGGTAGCGGTCGGGTGGGATGAAGTTGATGTCGGGGTAGACCAGGTCGTAGGCGAAGTTGCTGCGCGCAATCAGCAGCCCCGGTGTGATCCAGCTGCGGCCCTGGGCCCAACCGGCCACGGTGGGCGGGTAAAAGAGCTTCTGGCCCAGTGATTCGGTGACGGCATTGAAATCGGGCACGCCCGGCACTTGCGTCAAACCCGCCAGGCGGTAGGTCGACACCACCAGCTCCACCGGCGGGCGGATGCGCGTGGCCACCGAAGGCGGGCTGTAGAAATCGCGCGACAAAAAGATCGTCTCAAGCAGGCTGGCGATGTCGTAGCCGCTGCCACGCAAGCGCGCCGCCAGTTCGCTGCGCAATGCCGGGCTCAACTCCTGGCGCACGAAGTACTGGTAGAGCTTGCCGGCGATGTGTTCGGCCGCCGCCGGCTGGGCCAGCAGGGTGTCGATGACATCGATGCCGTTCAGGCGGCCCTCGCGGCCCAGCACGCGCTTGACGCCGTCGTCATGGCGCGCCGCGTCGATGGTGAAGCTCAGGCCCTTGGCGTTCCAGCCGCTGAAGGCGCGTGCGGCCTCGCGGATATCGCTTTCGCCGTAGTGGCCTTCGCCCAGCGTGAACATCTCCATGATCTCGCGCGCGAAGTTCTCATTCGGCGCGCCCTTGACGTTCACCCCTGCATCCAAAAAAGCCAGCATGGCCGGGTCTTGCGCCACGCCGATCATCAGCTCACGGAAGCTGCCGTTGCCACGCTCTCTGAACAGCATGTTCTGGCGCAGCATCTTGCGGTAGTCGCGCACCTTCTCTTCGCTCGTGGCGAAGTGGCCGTGCCAGAACAGCGCCAACTTTTCTTGCAGTGGGCGCGGCGTGACCAGCATGCGCTGGGCCCACCACTGCGCCAGGCGTTGCGTTTCCAGGCGGCTGGCGCGCAGCCAGTAAAAGAAGGTGTTGGTCACCGGCTGCAAGCGGCGGTTGCCATCGGGCTTGTTGGCCACGCCCAGCGCCTGGCCGTCGCGCTTGGCGGCGTTTGTGGCCGCCGGGCGCGAGGCCGCAAACGGCTCCAAGCCGGGGTCGTGCAGGCCCGATTCGTCGAACGCCACAAAGTCTTCCGGCACCGTCTGCCAGCGCACCAGGCGGCGCACTGCGTCGGCCGGTGAGCCCGCGGCCAGCGCGGCGATCTCGTCGGGCCGCCCGCCAAAGCCGGCACGCTGCAACAGGTGCGCAGCGGCCTCGGGCGTCCATTGCGCGGCGCTGATCGGGCGCAAGTCACCTTGCCCGTGTTGCACGGCGGCGTGGGTCTGCGCCAGGCCCACATGCAGCCAGGCGCACAGCGCCAGCATCAACAGCCATCTCATGGGCGCTGCCCCTTCATGGTTGAGTGACCGGCGAGACATTCGCCGCCAAATCGATTGTGATGGCAGCGCAGGCCTGGCTCGGCGAGCCATGCCTGCGCAGACGGTTCAGGGCAGCGGTTTCTGGTAGATCACCAGGATCGAATGCCCGGCGATGGTGTGCGCGTTCTCGCGGATGTACTGCCGCAGAAAATCTGCAAAACCAAGCCTGTAGAACAAGCGCTTGCGCCACCCCTTCAGGTAAGCGTTTTCAATCACCGCCTGATACCAGCCCAACTCCGCAAGCGGCTGGATTTCAAATGCCTTGATCTCCAGGCCGATGAGCGCTGCCACAGCGGTCAGGCTGGCCCGGTTCCACAGGCCCATGTGGTGCGGCGGCTGGTTCAGCAAGCTACCTGGGTCGAGCCGCAGAAAGCCGTCGTCATTCGGCACGCCAATGACGAGCGTGCCGCCGGGTCGAAGCACGCGCACACAGCCGCGCAGGAACGCCATGGGGGCCGGCACATGCTCAAGCACCTGGAACGAGGTCACGATGTCGTAATACCCTTGCCTGTCATGCTGGTCGAGCAGCTCCTCGTGCACCGTGATGCCCTTGCCTCGGGCCACCGCCGCAGCCGCCCCGTTGAGCTCCATGCCTGATACCAAAGCGCCCTTGTCCTTGGCCTTGGCCAGGAAACTCCCTTCGCCACAGCCCACGTCCAGCAAGCGGTCTTGGCCGCGCACCTGCGCCAGCGCGGTACTGAATTCCCATTTATTCTCTTCGTATTCAAAGCCCTCCAGACATCGATAAAGTGATTCGTCGGCTGTCAGGGTGAATGGATAAAAAAATCGATAGCCTGTGTCGCACTGATAAACCCCGAACTCGGGAATGCCGATGAAGTACTTTGATACATCAAAATCAAACTCCCTTCTGTACCCGTCTATCGAACGGGCCGAAGTGAGCGTGTTGACCAAGGGCGCATTCCTGCCCGTCAGCGGCGAAGGCACGGAACCGGGAAGTGTCACAAAAATATCTCCCCAAAAACGACCAAGGTGAGTAGTGATATTGAACAAAGACTGAATCCGGAACGCCAGGCCTCAAAGCGATACCCCGGCACAGCAGTCTGCGTGGTGGATTCAGGATTGGCGGCGACGGAGTATAAAAAAACAGTATCTTGTCGTCAGGAAGAGGGCACGCACAAACCGGCCACCGCCGCAGTCTGCCGCGCGATCACCGCCTCTTCCTGCGTGCGCAGCACGCGCACCTGCACCGTGCTGTCAGGCGTGCTGATCACGCCCGGCGCCGCCGCGGCGTTGGCCTGTGCATCGAGCCGGCATCCCAACCAGGCCGCGCCCTGCACGATGCGCGCGCGCAAGGCGGTGGCGTTTTCGCCGATGCCGCCGGTGAACACGAGGCCGTCGAGCCCACGCATGGCCGCCGCCAGGCTGCCCAGGTGCTGCAAGACCTGCTCAACGAAATAGTCGATCGCCAACCGCGCGCCTGGCGCGGTGCTGGCTTGCAGCTCGCGCATGTCGCCCGACACGCCGGACAGCCCGAGCAAGCCCGACTCGCGCGCCAGCAGCTGCGCCACCTCGTCAACACTGCGCCCGCCGCGCTGCAGCAGGTGCAGCACCACTGCCGGGTCGAGCGCGCCGCAGCGCGTGCCCATGGGCAGGCCGTCGAGCGGCGAAAAGCTCATCGTCGTGGCCACCGATTTCAAGCCCTGCACCGCGCACATCGAGGCGCCGTTGCCCAGGTGGGCGATGACGATGCGGCCGTGCGCGGCCAGCGGGTCCAGCGCACGCAACTGCGCGCAGATCGATTCATAGCTCAAGCCGTGAAAGCCATAGCGCCGAATGCCAGCGGCGTGCAGCGCCTGCGGCAAGGCAAAGCGCTGGTTCACTTCGGGCATGCTGTGGTGGAACGCGGTGTCAAAGCAGGCCACCTGCGCCGCTTGCGCAAAGGCCACGCGCGCCGCACTCACGCCGGCCAGGTTGTGCGGCTGGTGCAGCGGGGCCAGGCTTTGCAGCGCGGCAATGTCGTCGAACACGGCTTGGTCGATCAGCGCCGGCGCCGCGAAGCGCGTGCCGCCATGCACGATGCGGTGGCCCACCGCCACCACCGGCTCATGGCCAAGCTGGCCCAGCAGCTCTTGCAGCGCGCGCAGGTGCGAACGGCCGCCCACGCCCAGGCCTTGAATCAGGCCGCTGCGCTGCGGCTCTTGCAGGTTGCCGCCGGCATCGAACAAGGCGTATTTGATCGACGACGAGCCCGCGTTCAGGGTGAGGATGCGTTCGTCCACGTGCCACCTCTCACGCCGCTGCCGGCGTCACGCAACCCGTTGGCGAAAGGCTTGCTGCGGTCTTCATCGTGCATGCATTGGTTGGGCGGTTGGGCCCGCGGCCAGCGTTGTAACAGAATGCCTGCCGGCCCCAACCCACTGCCCACCCCCAGACTTCAGGCCGCAGCGCTGCCAGGCCCGTCGAGCCAGTCGCGGTGGGCGCAAACAAGTTGCGCCGCCTGAACCGTTGTTTGTCGCAGCCACGCCTGGGCTGGGTCGGCCGCGTGGCGGCGGTGCCACAGCAAGCCGACTTCGATCAACGGCATGTCGAACGGCAATTCGCAGCACTCGAGTTGCTCGGCGAAACCAGTGGCCGGCACAAAGTTGCGTGGCAGCACGGTGATCAGATCCGACTGCCGCACGCCGCAGGCCGCGGCGAAGAACTGGTTAACGGTCATCATCACCCGGCGTTGGCGGCCCATGCCGGCCAGCGCTTCATCGACGAAACCATGGGCGCGCCCGGCGAAGCTCACGCGCAGGTGTTGCGCCGCGCAATAGGCATCCAGCGTCAAGGCCCCGGGCGGGGCCAAGGGGTGGCCGCGGCGCATCACCGCCACGTAGGGGCAGACGTACAGCGCGTCGTGCTGCAGCAACGCCGTGTCGCCGGCGGCGGCCAGGTCGGTGCGCACACCCGGAAAGAAGCCCACGGCGACATCGGCCTGGCCTTGCTCCAGCAAGGGCCGCGGGTCGCGCGTGGTCAGCGGCACGATGCGCAGATCGACCCGCGCCTGCGTTTGCTGCAGCAGCGCCACCAGTTGCGGCACGAACAGCGCGGCGGTGGCATCGGCCATGGCCAGGGTGAAGCTGCGCGCCTCAAGCTGCGGGTTAAAGGCCGAGGGCTCGAAGGCCAGGTGCAGTTGTTCCAGCGCCTCGCGCACCACCGGCCACAGTTGCTGGGCGTGCGGCGTGGGCGCCATGCCGCTGGCGCCGGGCACGAAGAGCTCGTCATTCGTGGCCTCGCGCAGGCGGCGCAGCGCATTGCTCACCGCCGGCTGGGTCATGTGCAAGCGCTGCGCCGAGCGCGTGACGCTGCGCTCAACCATGACCACGTCGAACACCTTGAGCAAGTTCAGGTCGAGGGTGCGCAAGTTGATGGGTTGCAGGGCAGACACGCTCACCTTCCATTCACAGCCGTGATGGGCCGATTCTGCATTGCAATTGGACGGAAATAGGTAGTAACCCTATCTTCATGCCACTGCGGCCTTTCCGCCGCAGCCCGTGATGAAAGGAAACCGTCATGTCCAGCTTGAGCTTCATGGTTCACATTCCACGGCGCGTGGCCGTGCCGCGCGGCGCCCAGTGGGCAGGGCAACTGTTCGACCACTGGCAAGGCGCCTGGCAAGGGCTGGCCCAGGCCTGGCGTGCGCGCCTGCGCCGGCGCAATGCACAGCGCGACATCAACGAGCTTTTGGCCTTGGCCCGCCACTATGAGCGCGACATGCCGGCGCTGGCGCAGGAGCTGCGCTTCTTCGCCACGCGGCAAATTGGTGCCAACCCGGGGACGCACCGTGCGTAGCGTGTGGCATGGCGCCAACCCTGCCGGCCCCACCCGGCGCGCCCACCCGGCCAGTTTGCGTGGCTTGGTGATTCGCCTGGCCGCCGCCGTGTGGCAAGGCCTGGAGGCCTACGGCCGCGCGCGTGCCAGGCCCGAGATGCTGGCCGCTGCGCGGCGCTTTGAGCACAGCCAGCCCGAGCTGGCGCGTGCGCTGCGCGACGCCTGTCGTGAGCCGGCGCCGCGTTGATAGCCGCCCCGGCTGCGCGAAGCGGTGGCACGCATGGCCAGGGTGCTGCAACGGTTGAAGTAAGCCGTTTCAGCGGCGCCACAAGCCCAGCCACATCACCGTGCCCACCACCAGCAGGCCGCCTGCCACTTGCAGCGGCGCGATGGCCTGGCCCAGCAGCAGCCAGGCCAGCACCAGGGCCACGATGGGCTCCACGTTCATGATGGCCGAGTTGCCCACCACGCCCAGGCGCGGCAGCACGGTGATCATGATGGTGAACCCCGTGCCGTACAGCAGCACCAGCCCCACCAGGCCGGCCCAACCCAGCGGCGCCGTGGGCAGGTGCAGCCCGCCCTGCGCGGCAACGGCCAACCAGGCCAGCAGCGCCACACCGGCTTGAATGCCGGCCGCGCGAATGCGGCCATCCACCGTGCCGGCGGCATGCTGCGTCACCACCAGCGCCAGGCCGAACAGTGCCGCGGCCGCCACCGCAAAGGCCACGCCCACGCCGATGCGCCCCCACTGCGCCGCCGCGCCCAGGCCCGAGGCGGCGCCCAGCACATCCAAGGCCAACGCCAGGCCGAGCAACATCACCGGCATGGCGCGCAACACGCGCGGCTCGGCACGGTGGCCGTAGCCCAGGCGCGCCCACAGCGCTGTCCACAACGGGTAGGTGTTGAAGGCCAGCAGCGCCAGCGCCACCGGCAGCCGCGCCACGGCCTCATACAGACACAGGCTTTGCAAGGCGATCAACACGCCCAGCACGAGCAGCACTCGCTGGTGCCGCGGCGTCAGTGCCAGCGGCACCCGTTGCGCCAACAGCATCAAGCCCACCACCAGCGCGATGGCGCTGCTGCGCGCGGCCACCGCGGTGACCACATCCACGCCATGGTCGAACGCCAAGCGCGCGGCCACATGGTTGGCGCCCATCATGAAAGCGATCAACAGCAAGGTGGCAAAGGCCCGCGCGGACAAGGTGTTGGGTGGCATGCGGGCTGGTGTGAGGTGTGCGCCGTGCGAGAGGCGCGTCGAGCAAGGCGTGCGCATAACCGCGCATTGAAGGGGCGCGCTATGCCAGTGAGCGGATGGGCGGGTGGGCTGACTGTAGTGGACGCCGCTGCGCGCCCCGCGGCCCGCGGCGCATCGGCCAACACTGCTCCATCGTGAAGCACCTGGCGGTGCCCGCACTGGCTGTAGGGCCGAGGTAGGGCCGGGTAATTTCCGTGGTGCCGGCCGCGCGCCAGCCAGATGATGGCTCACAGGCAAGCAGCCTGGCGTGTGCGTGTTCCCCAAGAAAACGGAGACCTCAGCGATGACCGACCTTGCCACCCACCCCACTCAGGCCGCCAGCGCCTGGCTCGCCGACTTCGGCACGGCGCTGGAGCGCCGGGATCTTGACGCCGGCATGGCGCTGTTCGATGCCGACAGCTACTGGCGCGACCTGATCGCCTTCACCTGGAACATCAGCACGCAAGAAGGCCCTGATGCCATCCGTGCCATGCTGCGCGCCCGCCTGGCCGATGTGCAGCCCAGCGCCTTCTTGGTCGAAGGCCAGGCCACCGAAGCCGGCGGTGTGATCGACGCCTGGTTTACTTTTGAAACCGCCGTGGCGCGCGGCCGCGGCCATGTGCGTTTGAAGAACGGCAAGGCCTGGACGCTGCTGACCACCATGACCGAGCTAAAAGGCTTTGAAGAGCGCAAAGGCACAACGCGCGTGAAGGGCGCCGAGCATGGTGTGCACCCGGGGCGCAAGACCTGGCTCGAAGAACGCCAGGCTCAAGCTGCCGCGCTGGGCACCCAAGAACAGCCGTATGTGCTGATCGTCGGCGGCGGCCAGGGTGGCATCGCCCTGGGCGCGCGGCTGCGCCGGCTGGGCGTGGCCGCGATCATCGTTGAGAAGAATGAGAAGGCCGGCGACTCCTGGCGCAAGCGCTACAAGAGCCTGTGCCTGCACGACCCGGTGTGGTACGACCACCTGCCCTACTTGCCCTTCCCCGACGACTGGCCCGTGTTCGCGCCGAAAGACAAGATCGGCGACTGGCTGGAGATGTACACCAAGGTGATGGAGCTGAACTACTGGGGCGGCACCACGGCGCAGAAGGCGAGCTTCAATGAAGCCACGCAGCAGTGGGATGTGCAGGTAGAACGTGGCGGCCAGGCGATCACGCTGCACCCGAGGGAACTGGTCTTTGCACTCGGTGTTTCGGGCTACCCCCATGTGCCCGAGATCACCGGCGCCAAAAGCTTTCTGGGCGAGCAACACCATTCCAGCCAACACACCGGCCCCGAGGCCTACCGCGGCAAGCAATGCGTGGTGCTGGGCTCGAACAATTCGGCGCACGACATCTGCGCCGCGCTGTGGGAACACGGCGCCAGCGTGACCATGGTGCAGCGCAGCTCCACCCACATCGCGCCCAGTGATTCGCTGATGGAACTGGCTTTGGGCGGGCTGTATTCCGAGCAGGCGGTGAAGGCGGGTGTGACGACCAACATGGCCGACCTGATCTTCGCCTCGATCCCCTACCAGATCATGGCGCCGATGCAGGTGCCGGTTTATGACGAGATGAAAAAGCGCGACGCCGAGCTGTATTCGCGGCTCGAACAAGCCGGCTTCATGCTCGACTTTGGTGTCGATGGTTCGGGCCTGTTCATGAAGTACCTGCGCCGCGGCTCGGGCTACTACATCGACGTGGGTGCGTCGGAGCTGGTGGCCAATGGCAGCATCAAGCTCAAGAGTGGCGTCAACATCGAGCGCATCAACCCAGTTTCGGTGACGCTGACCGATGGCACCGAGCTGCCGGCTGACCTGCTTGTCTATGCAACGGGCTACGGCTCGATGAACGGCTGGCTGGCTGACCTGATCTCACCCGAAGTGGCTGACAAGGTGGGCAAGGTCTGGGGTCTGGGCAGTGACACACCCAAAGACCCCGGCCCCTGGGAAGGCGAGTTGCGCAACATGT